>JAUHXW010000168.1 GCA_030426705.1 Gammaproteobacteria bacterium | reverse complement strand
CTGGAGGAGTGCCGTTGTGCGTGCGCTCGGTTGGTGAGCAAAGAGCAGGCAATGCAGGTATGGCGATTTTAACGAAGATAAAGAAGCCTTACCTGAATGCCGTAGCTCGTGAATCAGAGAGTGTAACCCGAAATCATGAGCCATGCTGGCCGCGGTCGCTTTCATTTTTGTCTGGAACAAAAATGAATGAAGCCCCAACAGCATACCTTGTTCACTCAGGAACACCTTTCAGCGTTCCTGCATGAATTCTTAACAAGAAATTAAAACCTGCTTACCAGCCGTAAAAGTAACTGACTTGCAAACTTCGGCCTTCACTGGGCAAACGGTAAGCTTGTAAATTATTGGCATCAAAACCCACATCTGTGTTGGTATTATTGCGGTTATAGCCGTTGGTGTGTTGGTAATACAATTTGTCAAAAACATTATTCACAGACAATTTGACATAACTGTCGTTTTTGAAAGATTTAATCGCCGATAAATGCAAAACGCCAAATCCCGGTGTTGCTTTTTCAGTATTGGTGATGGACACTTTATCTTGTCTGACAGCTGCCATGATATCGGCCTCAAATTGCCACTGTTGGTGTGCATAGCTTAAATTGACCCAGGTATTCAGGGGCGCAATTCGGTATAAATTGTCATCAATGTCTCTTCTTTTACCTCTGACATAGCTGATGACATGGCGCATGGAAAATTGATCATTAAACTGATAACTTGACTCCACATCGAAACCATACAATTCAGCATCTACATTGGCATATCGCAGCACCCCGGCAGGTGCCGGCATCACTGTATTGGGTACGCCTTGAATATAATCATTGATTCGGTGATAAAACATGTGGGGAGTTGTGGTGAAAGCACCTTGTTGAAAATTAATTCCCAGTTCCCATTGATAGGCTTGTTCTGACTGCAAATCCAGATTTCCCAGATATTGACGACCATCGGCCAACCCGGCAGTGGCTTCCAAGGGTAGCCACAAATAACGCTCCTGATGTGTGGGCGTGCGATTTTTAATGGCAAAACCATACGCCAGGCTCAATTGCTGATTCAATGCATGTTGCCAATTAAACATGAAATCGGTGTTTTGATCAGAACGTGTTTGATTGACTGCATTAAAACGATCTCTCAATGTTCTGTGCAACATCCCCATGTTGTTATCCATCATGGCTACTGATGATAGCACAGTGCCTGCATTCGCTTGCGTATCCGTAAAACGCACACCCAGCATGTATTGGTGTTGCTCTGATAATTGTTTTTGGTATTCAGTAAAAAAGCTGAAACGTTCTTTTGTCACATCAAAATTGGTAATTCGAAATTGTGCATTATTGGGATTACTGATTACTGCGATGTTGTCCACATCATCATAATCAAAACCAAAACTGATTACGCAGTCATCACCGGTGTTAATGGCTTGTAACGAAAAAGCATTTTTATTGACACGTGTCAGTGATTCCCTTTGGTTCACAGGCAACTGACTACGGTGCAGATAATTGTCCATTAAATGTTCGGTGTTTTGATAAGACAAGGCTGCATTCAGTTTCCATTGCTTGTTCAGTTTAGTGGTGAAATCAATCTGGCTGATACCACCTTGTGCATAGGTAATGTCCATGGGTAAGGCAGGCGTACCAGTTTCTCCAGTGTCATTGTAATTACTGGACAACACCAAAAGCTGACGGCCATTATCGAACTGATAGGATGCAGCATAGTAATCACGCTCCAGACCGGTAAAAACATTCTTTCCCAATGGCGTTGACTGATTTTCGCCACGCTCAACATCCAAACCCACAAAAAAAGCATGATTATTCAACTTATATTGCAGGTTCAAAGCTCCGGTTTTACCTTGATTGGCTGATGCATACCCTAAACTGACATCACCTGAAAAACTGTTTGTGCTTGACTCCGCCGATCTGCTGACCACTTCTATACTGCCACCCAGTGTTTCCATTCCCTGACTGATTGGACTAATCCCACGTTGTAAAATCACCGCATCCACCATACTGGCAGGCACATGACTCATGGCAGCATCCATCGAATTACTACAGGATTCAACAACTTGCACCCCATCTGCTTGCACATTGACTCTGGAACCAAACAATCCCCGGTATTGGGCAATACCACTGAGTGCACCATTTTTATTGACATAGGCGCCAGGCATCTTTTTCAAAACATCAGCCGTGTCTTTCAAAACAGATGATGATTCAGGTATTAGTTTGACAGTTTTGGTCTCATAAACCTCACCTTCTACCGCCAATTTTTCCAGTTCCTCTATCAATTGGCCACTTTCCTCTTCAGCACATACCGCGAATGAACTCAATATAAGGATAAAATATAATTTTCTTTTCATGTCTTTGGTTCTTTATTGCTACGCCGACATTTTAATCAACGACAAAAATTAAACCATGCGACATAATGTCGCACACTGCAGCGTATAATGAAGACTTTTACTAGGAGAGCTGCTGAGCAGTTCGACCCGCCGAGCCGGTTGGTGAGCATACGCGAATCAGAGGCGAAGAGCGCGAAGTTACATGTCATGTCCGCCGCGGTCGCTTTCATTTTAGTCGGGAACAAAAATGAATGAAGCCCCAAGGACATACCTTTTTAATGAGCACTGATCTCTGTTAAAGATTTCAGAAAAATTCTATGCCAGGAACTGTCAGAAAGCATTTAGCCCCGGGAACAAAAGTGTCAGTAGTACAAAAACATCATCAACGTAGTGGTGAGCTGACCCACGGCATCATAGACCGTATTTTGACCAACTCTCCCACACACCCTCACGGCATCAAAGTCAAATTGACCTCTGGTGTGGTTGGCCGGGTTAAAGAGCTCCATGACTGAACACATTTTATATTCCTTCAGAAGGTGTCCCTATGCCATCAGAGCCAGAATGGCGTTGGCTTACTCAGGAATAACCATGGAATTGCGGGAACTGATACTGAAAGACAAGCCTGCTGAAATGCTTAAGCATTCACCCAAAGGAACTGTGCCAGTGGTCATCACCCAATCGGGCCAGGTCATCGATGAAAGTTTGGACGTTATGCTTTGGGCACTGAATCAAAATGACCCAAACAATTGGCTGAATAATTTGGATGACAGTTTAAAACTGATTGAGGCCAACGACCAACACTTCAAACCTTTATTAGACAAATATAAATACGCAGACCGACACCCTGAATGCACTGAAGAACAGCATCGAGAGAACAGCCTGTCATTTATCAAGCGTCTTGAAGCATTATTGCAACAAAACAACTATTTACTGGGTGACAAAATCAGGCTGGCAGACGTCGCCCTCTTTCCATTCATTCGACAATATGCTTTTGTGAATAAAAAATGGTTTGACCAATTACCCCATAAGAACCTGCAGCGCTGGCTTCAGCATTTTTTAAACAGTGATTTGTTCAGCCAAATCATGCCTAAATTCAAACTTTACAATGCAGGATTTCGATACCACTTTCCCATCAATCAATTGATAGAATAGCCGCTGACAGCTTTCATTTCGAGCATGATTTTGTCTTTGTGCATTGATGCGTTTTTTGCTATATTGATTGGCATTACAAGCAAAATCAGAGAGCGGGAATATGTTGGGAATTAAGCACATCAAATTTGACTCCATGTCATATGTTATTCACTATAAAAAAGGTCAAGTTAAAAGCGAAGGCCGTGGCTTGTCATTTTTCTATTATGCTCCCAGCAGTTCCATTGTGGCCATCCCAATGGGCAGTAACGGCTTACCGTTTATTTTCAACGAGTCCAGCAATGATTACCAAACCGTCAGTATTCAAGGACAAATCACCTACAAAATAGCCCAACCCAAAATATTAGCCGATGTACTCGACTTTACCGTAAAAGATGACGGTAACTACAAGAAAAACGACATTGAGAAATTGCATCAAAGAATCATCAACGCGGCTCAAACTGCCACTTCTGCTCTGGTGCATGACCTGAAACTAAAAGAAGCCATGCGTTCAGCCAAAGAAATTGAGCAAAACATCATCAACGGTTTTTCCACTTCACAAATGTTAGAGACCATGGGCATAGAAATTCTGAACGTCAATGTGTTGTCCATCACCGCCACTCCAGAAATGCTGCGCGCTTTGGAAACCGAAACGCGTGAACAACTTCAGCAAGAAGCAGACCAGGCCATCTACACCCGCAGAAATTTCGCGGTAGAACAAGAGCGAAAGATCAAGGAAACCGAATTGAATACTGAAATAGCGGTTGAGGAAAAGCGCAAGCAGATTGCTGAAAAGAAAATGGAAACTCAAGTGCTCGAGTCTGAAAACGAACGCCAACTCAAAGAAATGGAATTGGCTACAGAAATTATGCTTGAAACCCAAAGAAAACAATTGCTGGAACAAAAAACAGCCAATGACAAACAACAGGCCGATACCGAAGGTTATGTCACCGCCACCACCTTACAACCCTACAAAGACATGGATTGGAAGCTGTTAACGGCTCTTTCTAACAACAGCGATCCTAAATTCAATATTGCTCTGGCATTCAGGGAATTGGCGGAAAATGCCGACAAAATTGGTAACCTGAACATCAGTCCTGACTTATTGGAAACACTGGTATATAGTCAAAACAACCATCCCGAATAAAGGCACGTGAAGCCCATTCAAAAAGAATACGCGATCATCGTTCGCAGTAAAACACGACTGGAATCGTTGATTGAACGCTTCAACACCAAGGCGCAGACCAAGTTCTATATTGAGTCTTTGGGTGGTACTTATGAGTTTTATGAACATGAGCATGAGGTTTTTTATCAGTCACTCAACACCTTGCAGTCACAACTGGCCAAGGTGATTAAATACAAAATCATTGATCGCAGTTTTTTACCCTCTTATATTTTCAATCAAAAAAACATCATTGTTGTAATTGGTCAGGATGGATTGGTTGCTAACACCGCCAAATATTCGAAAAACCTACCCATCGTCGCAGTGAATCCCGACCCACAAAGTTATGATGGCATCTTATTGCCCTTTGGTCCTGAGGACTTTGTCTCCGGTGTGGAACTGGTCATGCAGGGGCAGCATCGGGCAAAAACAGTCAATTTTGCTGAAGTTAAATTGAATGATGGTCAAAAGTTATTGGCCTTCAACGATTTGTTTATCGGCCCAACATCACATATTTCAGCACGCTACAAAATCAGCTTCAATGGTCAAACCGAAGAACAGTCCTCCAGCGGCATCATTATCTCGACTTCGGCAGGTGCCACCGGCTGGCTCAGTTCTATTTTTAATATGGCTTATGGCATCGCTGATCATTTTGATAACAAGCCATTGAACAATAAGCGCAAAGTACCCAATAAAACCAAAGCAAAGTTTGATGAAAGTGGCATTAAAATCAACCACCATAGGCCTCAGTTAAGCCATGATGAGTTGCTTTTTGCTGTCAGAGAACCTTTCAAAAGTATTCGCACACAAACTGGAATTGTTGCGGGAATACTGAATCAAAACACACAACTAACCATTGAGTCACTGATGCCCAATCAAGGCATTATTTTCAGTGATGGTGTAGAAAAAGATTTCATCAAGTTCAACAGCGGCGCTATAGCCACAGTTGGCATATCCAAAGACAGCGCCCAATTGGTTAAGCACTCTTAGGGCAAAAAAACACATAGAGTTGTTGGCTTGTACCAACCTTTTCTCTACATTTCGAAAGTCGACTGAAGTCGACACCCCTAATTTCTGAATCGCATAACCTGATGCATTTAATTTCGAAAAAAATACATAGGGTAGTTGGCTTTAGCCAACCTTTTCACCCTCAACTTAAAAGTTAACTAGGCTCTTCCATAAGCTCAGTGTGCTTAGCTCCAAGCCGGCTGAGTCCCGTCGAAGCCTGCGCCTTTAGCATTCACACCTTCACACTTCGACAGGCTCAGTGTGCTTAACCCCATGCCAGCTGATTTCTGATGAAGCCAGTAGTAGAGTAAACTTTTAATAGCCATGGGTTTGCAAATTTTCACTTCATCATTAAAATAACCATTCTTTTAACCTTTTTGCGCCTGATTTACGTTCAGGTCAGCGGAGAACAACATGTCAAATCAATTCGGGGATCAACCCGTAGTCGTTAGCGCGCTTTATTATTTTGTGCGCCTGGAAAATTTCAAAGCCCTCAGAGAACCTTTGTTGGAAGTGATGAAAGCCAATGATGTGAAAGGCACTTTACTGCTCGCCAATGAAGGCATTAATGGCACCATTGCCGGATCACGAACAGGCATAGATACGGTTTTGGATTGGATCAGAAAGGATAAGCGGTTAGCAAAGGTTGATACCAAAGAATCCTACACCGATAAAATGCCCTTTTATCGCAGCAAGGTTAAATTGAAAAAAGAAATTGTCACCATGGGCGTAGAAGGCATTGATCCCAATCAGGTGGTTGGCACTTATGTCAAACCTGAAGACTGGAATGATTTAATCTCTGATTCAGAGGTTATTTTGGTCGATACCCGCAATGATTATGAATACAACATTGGCACATTCAAAAACGCCATCAATCCCAATACCGAAACTTTCAGAGAATTTCCTGAATACGTTAAACAAAACCTTGATCCCGAGAAACACAAAAAAGTCGCGATGTTTTGTACTGGCGGTATTCGTTGTGAAAAGTCCACCGCTTAC
>JAUHXW010000167.1 GCA_030426705.1 Gammaproteobacteria bacterium | reverse complement strand
GCAATTGTCAAAATACAGGTTGCCTCTGTCACTGTTGTAACCCACATCTGACATCATGAGGTGATGAGCATCAGTTCTGGCTGCATTGTTTGAACCCAATGCACCTGAGCTGAAACCATAGGATTGTGGCCAGCTGTGTTCACGGTTGTAGGCTTGTTGACCACCACCTTGATAGCTGTAGTTGTTGTTTTTATATACCATCCAAACCTCTCCTGGAGTGCCTGGATCTTCATCAGCTTTTGACAGAATGCTCCATGTGTCTTCGGTGTTATCACCACAAGTATTTGGACCAGAGTAGTTAAACACACAATGATCATCAATGATGTCATGCAAGGTGTTTCTTAATGTGGTGGCATTGGTGTCATCAGCTGTGGCATAGTAATCACCAAAGCTGACACAATCCGCATTTTCAGCACCGGGTGAGGGTGTGAATGGTTTAAAACTGGTGGTGTTTAACTGGCCACCAGAGCCATTGGTACAACGAATCAAGGATTCATTCATGGCATCACCATTGGCATCTTCATTAACCTGGGGTTGCCCAGGATTCAGTATAGCCAATAATTCAGCATCATCGGCCTGACCGGAATCATAAACAATGGCATCCATGATGTCAGTGGTGGTGATAGGATCGCCCACACTAAAATTCATTGAGTCTGATGCATAGAGCGCCACGGCATCAGCCCCGTCCTCTAATGCTTGGTTAATCAACAAATAACCGCTGCCATTGGTCATCATGCCATCCAGATTGATAACAGCAGTGGACAGGTTAGTAGCACCATCATATAGCACCAGTGTGTAGCCATCTGTGGCTGTATTGGCATTGCCATACAACTCAATAAAGTCAGCATTGTTACTCACAGCATCGATTTCATTGATCACAAATTGTGCAATCGGCGGTGCGATATTGGTGGCTGCATTGGGCGTAGGGGTGTCCTCGCCGAATGTGAAATCCAAGTTTTCAGAAGTCTCATCAGCACCGTTGATGCCATTGCCGCCAGTTTGAACTTCGGCACCTTCAGACATATCGATGCGTTGCCAACTGTTACCATTACTGTGCGCGTTGGCATTTATAACGGCTTGATTGCTAATAAGCGTGTCTGGTTGGTATTGTGTTGGATTGGCATCGGCATCAGGTCCATCAATAGACGCACCGGTTTTGTCAACACCTTCCCATTTATCACCCCATAAGACATAATCGAGGTCTTGCACCAAATCAGTAGAACCATCCCAATAGAACAAAACGGCGACTTCACCATCATTTGTCCCACCGCTTAAACCACCTTGGTTACTAATCGATCCTGGTGTGGCTTCCAGCATATCGGCAATGCCATCGGGACTACCTGCATCTTCATACAATTCATAAGTGGGTTGTTGACCATAGGTGTTATTGAAATCAGTTGATCCGTTCAAAGCGATGGTCTGGTATTCACCGGCTGCAATGGTTGAGCCATTTGGGAATCTGGCAAAAAAATCAAAGAAGTCACCACCTCCGCCGCCGCCTTCAACCAGCTTATAATAGAAAGTACCATCCGGCGTATAAGTGGCGTCTGTTAAAAAAACATCTGTCAAATCAATGGGGTCAATCCCCTTGTTGTGAATTTCAATAAATTCACCTTCAGTGGGGGATACAACCAGTTCTGAAATCACCAAATCTTCCAGGCCGGCCTGTACCGAACATGCCATGCCCATGCACAGCAATATCATCATTATTTTTTTCATGTAATCTATTCCGTCTTTTTCGGGCGAATCATTGTACCCGCAAATCATGACATTTGGGTGACGAATTTGCCATCAAGGCAAAAGTTGTGGTTTCATGAATAAAAAAGGCCACAAATGTGGCCTTGAAAGTCTAAGAATTGGCTGTTTTTATTCAAAACCGTGGGCGAATATCACATCATTGAGCTTAATAGGAATGTTAACAACCTTAAGATTGTTGTATGACGCATCAGGTTCATTACTGCTGGCGTCGATGACAAAGCCTGAACGCTCCGGGTTAAAAAACACATCAGGCTGCATCGTTACTGTCAGTGTTACCACATCCTCAGGTGCCATGGTGCCAATTTGACATGTGCTGATTTGACCTGATTGACTGCAGCTGCCTTGTGAAGTAGTGATATCGATAAAAGTCACATTTTCGGGCAATTCACCTGTGAAAATCACATTGGTGGCATTGATTCCAATCACTGGATCAGCAGGTGCAACATGAGTTAAATCAATGGTGATGCTGGTTACTGAACCTGGTTCAGGATAGGTGTCAGGGTCAATTTCTTCATCAGCCAGCGTTAAATCCACCATAGGGATAACTTCTACATCGGCAGTGATGGTTTCAGATTGCCCGGATACATTGTCAAAAACCTGAACACCCACAGTATGAATGCCCGGTGTCAAAAAGGTATGTTTTGCCACTATTTGTCCGTTTTCATTGAAATTATTGGTGATGATGGGGTCATCAGGTGGGTTATTGGGATCGTTGACTGTGTAAGTGGTTGCGCCAATGTCGGTGATGCCATCTTCCCAGTAAATAAACACAAAATGCTCTTGTCCTGTGTCGGGATCATTGTATTCAGCCATCAACGGTACCGGATAACCCAAACCAGCCTGAAAATTGTCGCCAATGACTTTGTTTTTTAGCAAGGGCCACAGCTGTTTGGGTATGAATTTTGAGTTTTCATTGGCCAAGGTCACAGTGGGTGTGTCATTGACTGGATTAACTGTGATTTGAACGGTGGCTGTGTTTGAATCAAAGACATCATCATTGACTTTAAATGTGAAGGAATCTTCTCCATGGAAGTTTAAATCCGGACTGTAAGTCCATTGTGCATCACTGCCACTGAGGTTGCCATGAATGGGTTGGTCAATGATTTGATAGCTCAAAATGTCCAAACCATTGAAGTCAACACCCAAAATACCATCCGGGTCACTGGCCAATAAATCTATCAACAATGCATTGTCTTCATTTATGGTCACTTGGTCGTCAATGGCTTCAGGTGGACGGAAGTTTCGTGCAATGTTAAGGGTAGCTGTGCCTTGATTACTGTCAACCAAACCATCATTGGCTCTGTATAAAAATGTGTCAATGCCCTGAAAATTATTGTCAGAAGCATAAGTCACAACTACGCTGTTTTCAGTGATGTCTTTAAATGGCGCGGTTTCAAAAATATGCATCAACTCACGGTCCTTGTCCAGCACAAAAAACTGTGTGCTGTTCAAACTGATATCCAAGGGTCTGCCCATATCTCCCAACACAAAGCAACTGCCGTCACAAGTCGATTTGGCCTCGCCGGCAAAATCACCCAATGGCGTAAACCTTTGCACTCTTGAATTATCATAGTCAGTGACGTACAGCATGTCATTGGCGTCCAAAGCCATACCGAGAGGCACATTAAATTGTCCAGTTGCATCACCAAATGTATCAGAAACCGAACAAGGCGTGGCATCGCTACAACTATAGCCAATACTGTGTCCAGCCAAATCATCGCAGCCAGGGCCTGAATCACATTTGCCCAACCAGCCGACGTGATCACCCACATTCAGCGTTACGCCATCATAAGTGGTTGGATTGAATTTATGAATGCGATCCCAACCAGAATCGACAATATACAGTGCACCGGTACTGTCGATGCTTATATAAAAACCTCGGCTACTGCTGCCGGCAACATCAGGCACACCTGATAAGAAGTTTTCCGCATTTTTTAAAGAGCCCAGGCGTTCAGGAACAAAATTTCCATCAGCGCCATCGAAGATGTAAACGCGTTTCTTGTCTGTTGCGTAAATCAAGCCGGTGTTGCTATCATAAGTAGCACCCAAAACTTTCGGGTTTCCAAAAGCAGCCATATCATCCAGTTTCCACGACTGAAGAGATGTCAATTGATCATCATATTTGGTCATGAACAAGGCTTCAGAATTGGTACCTGGACGAACCGTGTAGATAAAACCGTCATCATCCATGGTAATGCGCTGAATGGTTTGAGGCACATCAATTTGATTTTCATAGTTGCCGTTGGCATCCCATTTGGATAATCGGCTGAAAGTGACAGGTAATCCAGCGCCACATTGCCAATAACGGTCAAGCACGTAGGAAACCCCATCATCAGCGACATGAACGAATTCGGCGGAATAGACGAAGTCGATTGGAATATCCAGTCCATTGTCACAGAATGCCACATCCAAATCTGCGGCAGGGGTTGCTGAATTGCTCAAAATATCGCCAACAACAGTGTCTGGCCTGACCCGATAATCTTCAATGAAATAGGGCATCAATGGTGCCACAAAAAAACCATGATCCGGTTTATCGGTAATTTTGAATTTCAAAGGGTCAAATCGTCCTGACAGAAAATCACTGTCCGAACCTGTGAGGGTTAAATCAATGTGTTCAGAGGTCAAGCCATTGGCATTGATGTTATTGACGGTCGGCGCAGTGTTGGTGCCAGGTGTTTTCACCGTAATCCATTGGGATTTGGTGCTGCTGTTTCCTGATGAGTCGGTTGCAGTCCAAATCACCTCAGTGCGTGTGTCCGGGTTAAAGCCACTGCCAACGGTGTTTTCAATAGTTGGATCAGGGTCAGCCACATCGAAAACCACCGCAGTACCAATGTCAAAATCATCGATGGTTGCAGCAACCGATGATTCAATCACCCGACTGGGCGGTGCCAGGATAATGGGTGCGCGCGTGTCTTCAACAGTGATGAATTGTGAAACGGATGCGAAGCCCGGGTTTTGTCCGCCAATAGGGCCTGTATCAACTGCCTGCCAAACCACTTCCGTGGTTCCCAACGGTAACTTGAAAGGCGCGTCATTGCCCACCAAAATATATTGCAAGCAAGGGTCTGATGCTGTGATGGTGGCGCGAAAAAAATCTTTGTGGACGCTCCATAATTCTCCACCAAAACTATTGGCTTCCAAAGGTGCTGGATTCTGCATGGATGTTGAAATCACTGGCGGATTGATGTCATAAACGGTGAACGGCCGGACTTGTTTGTGTGATGCAGAATCAATGGGTAAATTGCTTTCGATTTGACCAGCACCAATCAAGCTCAGTTCTATGCCTGCATTGATCAGAAACAAACCGCCAATTTCAGCGGCACGTGCCGCAGTGGCAGGATCGGTTTGTACAGAGAAAAAAGAGTCCAGGTATTTGATTTCATTGGATGCGATGAATATGGCAATGGGCAAAGTGATATCAAGCAATGGATCGATTTGCGTGTTGGCGCTCCATTCGATCGGATGATTACCTGAAGGGAATATGACTGTTTTATCCGTTTCACTCCAATCATCAAGAAACTCATGTGCAACGCGAACCTTGACCGCTGCATTGGCATGTTCGACCCAGGGCGCTTGCTGGTTGCTGAAAGTGCCCCAGTTTTGTGACAAGGGTTTGATGTCAGCCAAGCCAAACAGGTTTTCATATTCTGATTCTTTTTGTGGCAGCTCAAAAGAGTAGTGACAGCCATCAGGGCTGTCTGGTAACACAGCATTGGGCGTAGGTGCAATAAAAGCGGCAGGCAGTGTTTTGATTCTGATGTCCATCGGAATGGTAGCCAAGTCTGCACCTGTACCAATTGGGCCGGGTAAAAATGATGTGGGCAATAAGGTGAAATGCGCCGCCGCCCAACCTTGATAGGCATCCTGATAATTTGCATTGTCTTCAACTTCAGCTTGCAAATGGTTCTGCCAGTTCAACAGCAATATGACAGTGATGAGTGATTTGAATATATTGTCTTTAACCATAATCATTTCCCGGTAGTTTATTTTTCGTGAACCCAAAGGTTCAAGTCTCAGAGATAAAAGCCAAAAGTATGGGTAAACCCCTCAAATATTTTTAAAATTTTAGTGAATCATGCTAATGTGTATCGATGGACAGTCGGTCAAATCAGTTAAATAACCAGCTTGATGATGTGCTTTATCAGCAGCTCAAATCATTGGCGCGTAAGATGATGTCCAAAGAACGGAGCAATCACACTTTGTCCGCAACTGACCTTGTTCATGAGGCCTTTGCCAAGCTGGCACCAGCCAACCTTTCGTTTAATGACCAAAAACATTATTTCTACACGTTCGCGAGACAGATGCGTCGTGTGCTGTTGAATTATGCGAAGAAAAAGAATGCCCAAAAAAATCAGGCTGAAGTGCTGTTGTGGACTCAGTCCATGGGCGTATCGCAACAGATGATGGTTGATTTTGAGACATTTGACGATGCCATCAAGGCATTGGAATCAATGGATAAACGCAGCTCACAAGCCATTGAACTGGTATATTTTACGGATATTTCTCAAGTACAAGCATCTGATATTTTAGGCGTTTCACTGGCAACGCTTGAACGCGATTTGAAATTCGGTCGTGTAGTGATTCAGGAATACATTGAAAATCATGGTGTTCAGCATGAATGATGATTTTGGGCAACAAGTCAAAGCACTGTTCAATGCCTGTATTGAACTACAACCAGCTGAACAATTGAACTTCATCGCAGCTTCGCAATTTAATCAGGATGTGAAACAAAAAGTCATGCGTTTACTGGACTTTTCCGGTGATATTGACGTGGAATTGTCCCGATTGGTGGCACAAACGGTCAAAGACACACTCGATGTTGAAGATTTGCAATCAGGACATTTGATTGAGCAATACCGACTGGATAAGAAAATTGGCGAA
>JAUHXW010000166.1 GCA_030426705.1 Gammaproteobacteria bacterium | reverse complement strand
CAAAACAGTACCAGTAATCCGACCATTCTTAACGCAAATTTTTCTGGAAGGGTGCTGTTAGTCAATGGCAGTTCGTCTGATGTGGCATTGTTAAAGGGGATTACCATTCAAAATGGTCGACTCACTACAGGCATTCCTACAGAACAGCGTGGTGGTGGCATATTATCAACTTCGGCATTGATTTTAATAGAGTCTCAAATTGTACAAAATAAGGTGCTTGCTGTTGGAGTCCCTTCCCCATTGGCTTTTGGTGGTGGCATATTTGTGGGTTCGGATTTAGTGGTTATTAACAGCAATATAAATTCGAACACTGCAGGTTCTGACAACATAACCGTTGATGAAGACACCACTTCAATTGGTGGGGGAATCTATTCAACGGGTTATGTCACATTAGTCAATTCAAATGTTCATTCAAATTCTGTCAACACGTTTAAAAATGGAGATTCGCAGGCACAATCACGAGGTGGCGGTGTTTATGCTGCAGATGGTATTAGCTTGCTAAAACAGCACTGTAATGTATAACAAGGTAGAAAGTTTTTCCAATGCAGGCAGTAATGATGGTGACTTTTTTTTAATGGGCGGAGGTGTTTCAACTGGTTCAGATGTACAAGTTGTTAACAGTACCATCGCAGGAAATATAATAGCAGGGTTTGTACAATCCAGCGCCCCGTGTATTGGTTTTGGTGGGGGGATTCAAACCTCATCGTCTCTCATACTGGAAAACAGTGTCATTTGGGGCAATGTACTGCAAAATTGTCCTGTTGGCATCAATAGTGATGATGAATTGGCAGTCAGTGGCACGATTAATTCAAATCAGGGTTTTGTTAAATGTGATGGCGTTGCACTGGGAAGTATCGATGGTGGAAGCTGTGATGTTGATCCGATGTTTGGCAGTGGTTACAGGTTATCAGCAGGATCTCCATTGATCGATGCTGGAGACACCAACGCTTTACCAATGGATACCCATGATGTTGATGGAGATGGCGATGTTATGGAGGTACACCCACTGGATTCAGACAACATGAAAAGGGTTTCTGGCAGTGAGGTGGATATCGGCGCTTATGAGTTTCAGCAGGTTTATTTCATTGGCGGGACGGTGACTGGTTTATTGGCTGGTAATTCGATGGTTCTTACCAACAACATGACCGAAGATTTAAGTATCGAAGCCGATGGACCGTTTGTGTTCACAGTACCCGTTGAAACGGGATTGATTTATGACGTGACGATGAGTCAATCACCCAACAACCCGATACAACCTTGCATGATTATCAACGAGGCTGGCACGGTGACTGATTCAGACATAACTGACATAGCAGTGACTTGCGAGATGGGAACCGATTTAATCTTCAGGGATGGCTTTTGATTTTTGATCAAAGCTGAGGCTGATTAAAGAATCCAATTCCGCTATTTTCTGCTTGAAAGTCAGATAATCGTTGGGTGTCTGTTGTGACAGTTCCTTGAGGGTGGTCAGGGTTTGTTGGGCGGTATTGAAGTCGTTTTGATTGAAGGCATGTTGAATGGTGATGATGTGGCAGTAATAGTGAATCAGTTTGTTTTTTTCATCTTGTAATTGACAAGCATTGTTGATCATTTCTGCCGTTACTTTGTTTTCCAGCATGTTGAAAAAGAGCTCAATTTGAACAGCCAGTTTTTGGTTGGTTTTTGAGGCTGTTTTGGCGCTTGGTTCAAATACACTGGTTTGACTGTACAGTTGTTTGGCGGTTTCCAAATTGTTTTCCATCAGCTGGTGTAAAGTCATTTTCACCAACAGGGTGTATTGATCATTCTCACTGCCACTGACTTCATCCTGATAAAATTTCAGGGCACGTTGGTAATATTGTAATGCTTCATTAGGTAAACCACTGCGCAGTGCCATATCGCCGGCATTGCGCAAATACAGGCCAAATTTTTCTGGCAAAACTTCAAAACTTGCTTCCATCAATTCAACCCGCTTTTTTCTGAATTCATAACTTTTTCTGGCGTCATTCTGGCTGCTGTAATAGTAGGCTTCCAGGCCATAATGCGCGCCCAACCACATGGGCAATTCCTGTTCGTCATAATCTTCGAGATAGCCTGGGATTTGATCCATGTAATTCCTGGCTTGTTCAAATTCATCATGAATGATGTGAGACAAGGACAAATTGTGCAAGATTTGCACCAGTCGCTGAATATCAGTATCTGCCGCTGCGGTTTCCATTTCAAACATGTGCAATTGAAGTTCACGTGATTCATCAATTTGGTCAAGATGAAGCAGGGCGGAATTTTTAATTGCATAAAAATCAAACAGTTCATTGCGGTCAAATGTGTTTCGGCTCAAGTTGATTTCTTCGGCCATTTTGATGGTTTCCAGGGCTTGTTGGTCTTGTCTTAAGGTGGTCTGAATCTGTGCTTTAACATTCAGTAAAGCCTGGCAAGAGGGATGATGATTGGACACCTGTGAGATGCATTCAGCGTAATGCTGGTCGATTAACTCCAATGATTCTTGATATTTACCCAGCGATTTCAACCCTTGATGTATCAAGGCCAATAGCTCAAATTTGGTTTCCTGGTGAATAAATTCAGAGTCATTGGCGTCAGTAAACCCCTGAAATAATAAATCCTGTGCTGTCAGCTGTTTTTCACTGCTTTGCGGTTTGGCTTTTTGTAGCATGTTTTTGACAAAATCAGCAATCTGGGCGGCTTTTTCAGATTCGATTTCTGCCAGTTTTCGCTGTTGGTCGGCCAGTTGTTTTTGTTGCAAGGCTTCTTCTGCCTTGTGCAGTGAATAAACCGTGGCGGTGACTAATGCAATGACTGTTAAAAAGATGGCTGCTGCGGCAATTTTTTGCCTTTGTATCAGTTTTTTTATCTGATAAAACAAGGTGGGCTTCCTGGCGGTAACCGGCTTGTTGGCCAAAAAGTTTTTCAAGTCCTGGGCAAAAGCATCGACACTTGGGTAACGCTGGTTCAAATCATTGTACAAGGCTTTGCGCAGAATATTTTCCAGGTCGCCCTGGATTCGGTTGTTTGGAATTTGGGTCAGTTCCGGAAACAACGGTTTATCAATCTGGTGACGATTGGCAATCGGCATGATTTCACCTGACAATACGTTGCTTTCTCTTTTGTGTTGACTGGTGTCGGTGTTGTTTTTGATGAAAGGATGACAGCCGGTAATCAATTCATAAGCAATGATGGCCAAAGAAAACAAATCACTTTGGGTCGATACATGCTGCCCTTTGATTTGTTCCGGACTGGCATAGTAGCGGGTCATCACCTGGGTGGCTGTTAACTCAGCCTGGGCATCAATGGGTTCCAATAATTTGGCTATGCCAAAGTCCACCACCTTGACTTGCCCTGATTGGGTGACCATGATGTTATCTGGTTTTAAATCACGGTGAAGTATCAAGTTTTTATGCGCCATTGAAATGGCGTCACAGGCCTGTAATATCAGTTCAATACGGACTTTCAAGTCAGGTTTGTTGTTAACGCAAAATTTGTCAATACTGTGGCCATCAAGAAACTCCATAACCAGATAAGGTTGCCCTTGTGGGCCAGTACCACCATCAAGTAATCGGGCAATGTTGGGGTGATTCAGGTCAGAAAGAATTTGCCGTTCGGTTTCAAACCGTTTTAACAATGCTTCATCGAGGTGTGCATGGGAAACCTTGATGGCAACTTGTTGTTCAAATTGACCGTCGTTGCGTTCAGCCAGAAACACTTGTCCCATACCGCCGGAGCCAATTTTCTTGATCAGGCTGTAAGGTCCCAGTTGATGACCTGGCTGGGGAGTGTGAAAAGCATCAATTTCATCAAGTAAGTCATCAGGAACAGACTGTACTTGAGTCGGCATGTCTGGCTGTTTGTCCGCAGCTAACATGGACTGCAACAATTCCACTTGCGTTTCGTTGAGTTCGCCTGCTGCAGATAGTTTGGCTATTTGTTCTCTTTGAACAGCAGCGTCAAGGTCGCTCAACTCAGCAAAAAGTTGTTTTATTTTGGCAAAATCCGGATCAGACACAAATCAGAGTATTCCATGGCAATCACTAAAATCATAACTCAAAACCTGCCTGACAATCCAAAAAAATGCTAAAGTCATGTTCTGAACTTTCAAGATGCCCGGCATCATTAATTTTATGAATCAACCATCACACAAAATTTCACTGATGTTACCAGGTGGTGGTGCCCGTGGTGCTTATCAGGTGGGGGTGATTAAGGCCATCATGGAGATGATGCCTGATGGGTTTCATTTCCCCATTATCAATGGGACTTCAGCCGGAGCCATCAATGCGGTGGTGATGGCATCTCATGCGAAAAATCAAAAACATGGCATTGCTCGTTTGCATCATTTTTGGACACACATCCATTGTAATGATGTGTATCGCACCGATGGTTGGCAAATCTTCAAAACCATGGCGCGAGTGACTGGGTCAGTTGTATTTGGCAGGTTTGGCATTAAGCCGCCTAAGTCATTGTTAGACAATGCGCCACTGTATAAGTTATTGAGCCGAGAGCTCCGATTACATCAAATTCAGCCAGCCATAGATGAAGGTGTGTTGGATGGTTTGTCCATTACCGCATCTTCCTATGACACGGCGATTGCCAAATGTTTTTTTCAAGCCAATGACAGAGCCGTTCCCTGGCACCGAACCCGCCGGGTGGGTTTACAAGAAGAGATTTCGGTTGAACATATCATGGCTTCGACGGCATTGCCTTTTTTGTTTCCAGCACAATTGATTGGTAATGAATATTACGGTGATGGCGGATTGCGCATGACCGCGCCTTTGTCACCGGCCATTCACTTGGGAGCCGATAAAATTTTGGTGATTGGTACCCGCGATGAAAGCCCCATCAATATTCCGCAAGAACCTGGCGACTATCCCAGCATGGGCGAACTAGGCGGTTATATGCTGGACACGATTTTTATGGATACTTTGATGGCGGATTTATCGCGATTGCGTCGTATCAATCGCACACTGGAATTGATTCCCGAATCTCAAAAAAAGCACACCAACCTGAAACCCATAGAAACATTAGTGATTAAACCCAGCGTTGATGTCCGAGAAATCACCAAGGCCCATGCCCCAGCCATTCCAGGTCCGGTCAAAACCCTGTTAAAAATGATTGGTGGTTGGGGTAAAGACTGGCGCATGCCGAGTTACTTACTGTTTGAACCGAGTTACACCCAAGCCTTAATTGAGCTGGGTTACCAGGATGCGATCAATCAACAACAAGCAATCAAGGCGTTTTTGAGTCAGTGATAACAGACCCTAGTCTGGTAATGGAATGTATTCCTGATCATCTCCGGGTACTTTGTCGAACTTTTGCGCTTGCCAATCTGCTCTGGCTTGCTCAATGCGTTCCTTGCGGCTGGAAACAAAATTCCAGTCGATATAGCGAGCACCCAATTTTTCACCACCGATCAAAGCGATGCGGGTATCATCTGAAGTGGCTTCAATGTTAACACCGCCACCTGACAAAACCGCCATTTCATAGGTATTCACGGCTTGTCCTGCGAGATCAACAGCACCATTGGCTACATACAATCCACGTTCTTGTGCATCCGGCAATTGTAATTTTTGCCCCTTTTGTAAAGCAGCTTCGATATACAAGGTTTCGGCGAATGTTTTGACTGGCGAGGTCATGCCGTAGGCAGTGCCCATCATCACCCTTAAGGGTACGCCATTGATGTGTTCTTTTGGAATGTCTCTTTCGTCATAGTGATAAAAAGCAGGCTCAGTTTCTTCGTCTGCTTCAGGCAAAGCCAGCCACAGTTGTAAACCATGCAAACGATGAGACTGGTTTCTGATTTCAAGTCGTTCACGTTCTGAATGTACGATGCCTTTTCCAGCCACCATTAAATTGATGTCACCGGGAACGATGGTGGCCACTGAGCCCAATGAATCGCGATGCAGAATCTCACCCTCGAATAAATAGGTGACAGTGGCTAAATTGATGTGTGGATGTGGTCTGACGTCAATGCCTTTACCCGCGGGAAATTCAGCCGGTCCCATGTGATCGAAAAATATCCATGGGCCAATCATTTTCTGTTTGGCTTTAGGCAATAAGCGGCGAACTGAAAATCCGCCCAGGTCTTTGGTTCGGGGTTCAATGATGTGAAGGATGGGCTTGTTGTTCATGCTTATAATTTCAAAAGAGTGCTTATTCACCCGTTTGGGTGATGTTTTGTTTGCGCTAAATTGTTAGGATAGCATTATCATTAAATCATTGGGAGCTATCCATGTCAAATTCACAAAAACCAGCAAGCCTGGGTGCCTTTTCAGTCAGTTTGGCTGTCAAGGACATTGAAAAATCCAAGATATTCTATGAAAAATTAGGTTTTGACGTCATTGGCGGTCATCAGGATCATCATTACCTGATTATGCGAAATGGCGAGAATACAATTGGTTTATTCCAAGGTATGTTTGAAGGCAATGTGTTGACATTCAATCCAGGTTGGGATGCGCAATGTAACGAATTAGATGAATTTACTGATGTGCGTGAAATTCATCAAAAATTGGTTGCTGCGGGAATTGAAATTACCGACAGTAATTTGAAAGCTGATACAGGCCCAGGCCATATCAGTTTTGTGGATCCTGATGGAAATTCTATTCTGATTGATCAGCATCGATAAAATCAAACACATCGCATGGTCAGATTAAACCTATGAAATCCTAATTCAGCATGCGGGATGCTTTTACTG
>JAUHXW010000165.1 GCA_030426705.1 Gammaproteobacteria bacterium | reverse complement strand
GATTGATGCCGCACAAATCACAGGTGCGGAATTAAAACGTTACCCGCATTTAAGCAATGACAAGGCCGAAGCTTTGTTGCAAGAGGATTTCAAAAAGTTCAAACTGTGGGCCACCGAAGGTGTATTCAGCATGGATGGCGATTCACATGATTTGTTCAATGCCGCTTTGAGCGCCCATACTTACAATGCCATGTTGTGGGTAGACGACTGCCATGGGGTTGGTGTGTTGGGCGACAAGGGTCGTGGGGTGTTGGATACCATGGCATTAAGCGAAACCGAAGTACCCATCCTGTCCGGTACTTTTGGCAAAGCCTTTGGCACTTGCGGAGCTTATGTGGCTGGCTCGGATGCTTTGGTGGAAACCATCATTCAAAAAGCCCGCACTTATAAATACAACACCGCTCTGCCCGTTCCTGTGGTGGCAGCGACCTTAAAATCATTGGAGTTGATTCAAACAGAACCCTGGCGCCGGGAAAAAGTGGCTGACCTGGTTTACTATTACAAAAAACAATGCGAACAATATGGGCTTTCTGAACAAGCCAAATTCACCGATTCAGCCATTCAGCCCATCCTGTTAAAAACCGAACAAGCCGCTTTGGAAAAATCTGCTTACCTCAAGGAATGTGGCATCATCACCACAGCCATCAGGCCACCCACTGTGCCGAAGAACCAATGCCGTTTGCGCATCACGCTGAATGCTAATCTGGAACGGGAAGACATTGATTTGTTGATTCAGTGTTTGATTGGGAATTATTGACACCATCTTGTATAATCCCTGCCCAGTGCAATTCTGCACTCAATAAGCAATGTTTTCAGCTTATTCAACAAAATGAAGACCATTGATTAAAAGGAGAACAATCATGAAAAAGCACAGCAAAACACATTTTTCCTTTCGAACCTACCAGTAAACGCCGGAAGGGATACCCATCCGAAACTCAAGTCAAACGAGGCCACAGAGTGGTTCACGGTCAAAAAGAACTCATTGAAAAACTGGGTCGAAATGATCCCTGCCCTTGCGGTTCAGGAAAACGTTTTAAGAAGTGCTGTTTGAAGACTGGTTGCTTTTGACGGCACTAACCGCCATTATTATTTGAGATAAAGTTTTGCAGTGGTTATTTCTATAATCACTGTAACGGCTTTTCACACTTCAAATCAATTCTGTTTGTAATTTCTTTGTGGCACAATGTAAAGACTTTGAAAGACGTATTGCCCCATGGATGAAAACCTCAGTGCTTTAATTGCAAAACTGGTTGATGAACACCTGTTTATCAATGACAGTGGTGCTGTTGAGCTGAACACAATTCGTTTTTTGAGCGCACTTGAAGCACTATTACCTGACGTTGATCCATCTTTAATTTTGCAACAATTGTCACTGTTGGATTTGGATTTACCCGCGCAACTATTAACTGCAGTGGTTTCGTCTGGTGATTCGCTGGAAGCAGATGAAAAACTGGCCAATTATCAAATCCTCAAACCTTTGGCGCAAGGTGGTATGGGCGAGGTTTATCTGGCGAAAAGAGCCGATGGACAGTTTGATAAACAAGTGGCATTGAAAATTTTATCCAAAGGACTCATCACTGATGATGCATTGGTTCGATTTCAAAGCGAAAGACAAATTCTTGCCAACTTGAGACACCCCAACATTGTGCCCATTTTAGATGCTGGCACCACCCAAAATGACCGACCCTGGTTTGTGTTGGAATACATTGATGGCATCAGAATTGATGATTTCTGTGTTGAACATCAACTGTCACATGAGCAAATCATTGAATTGTTCTTGCAGGTTTGTCAGGCCATCATCTATGCCCATGATCAAGGTGTCGTACATCGTGATTTAAAACCCGCCAATATTTTGGTTGAGAACGAAAATCACCCCACAGCGATGGTGCTCGATTTTGGTATCGCCCAACATGCTGAAAGCCAGGATTTAACAGGTACGGGTCAACTGATTGGTACGCCCGGTTACATGTCTCCTGAACAAACCGCAGGACAGTTAAAGCAGGTAGATCACCGCATCGATGTTTTTGCCCTGGGGGTTATACTTTTTCGATTACTTTCCGGTTTGCACCCTTTCAAAGGCGACTCCGCGACTGAAACCAATTTCAATGTGATGAAGCAGGAACCGCCACATTTGTCCAAAAAACAAGTGGACTCATCGTTGATTGCCATTATTCATAAATGTTTACAAAAATCACCCGCGGACCGATATCAAACTGTTCGCAAGTTGGCTGATGATTGTCAAAGGTATTTGCATAAACAACCGGTATGGGCACAAAAAATCACTTGGGGTATTAAACTCAAAACCCAAATAAAGAAGCGCCCCCTGGTCAGTTTATTTTCTGCACTGGCCTTGTCTGCTTTTTTGTTCTTGGCTGGGTTGTTGGTGAGACAGAATTTTGAGTCAAAAAAACATGCTGAACAGTTACAACAATTCCTGATATCAAGCAAAGAGCTGGAACAAAATTTGCGTCAACAACAGATGTTGCCGATTCATGATTTATCTGCCTCATACGAAAAAATCAAACAGCAAATCAATGACTTGAAACAACAATTAAGCGAGTCTGAACACCAAGACCTTGGCTATATTTACGCCACATTGGGCAACGCGTATTTGTTGTTGAACCAACCCGAACCCGCCATTTCAGCTTTTACCCAGGCAGAGCAACTTCAATTTGATAATCAACGGATGCAATTGCAGCTTGCTTTGGCTTTGGCGCAACGATGGGAACATGAGTCAAATCAGCTGGATCAAATTGCTGATAAGGCGCAAAGGGTTAAACACCATGACGACATTCGCAGCGCCTACCTGATGCCTGCTCAAAACAAACTTGGCGCGTACTTGAACAGCAGCGATAACAACTTGTATCTACAAGCTTATTTGGCCTATTTAAATGAAGATTTGGATAAGGCGATTACATTAGCCAACCAAGCAGCACAACAGGATGCTGGTTTGTTTGAAGCACACCGATTGGCCGGGAAAGCTGCATTTATTGTGGGCAAAAAAAGCGCCAGAGACGGACAGGCCGAATTGGCATTGGAAGCTTACCAACAAGCTGAAGACAGCTTTAAACAAGCGGTATTAATTGGTCGCAGCGATCCATTAAGTTATCAGGATTATTGTGAGTTACTGACCATTAAACTACATGCGGACATCATCAGTGACAAGGCTTCCAATAATTTGACCGCTGCCCAGAGTATCTGCCATCAAGCGGAACAAATATTACCTAACCAGTTTTTAAACGCATTGAACCAGGCCAAAATATATTCAGCACAAATCACCTTGAATGATGAGCTTCGAATATATCTGGTCGATGATGCCAAAAAGTATTTAGCGTTAGCACGAAAAGCACTTGATTTGTCGCCAAATCACACCGAAGCTCTGGCCGAAATGGTTTGGGCGTTGATACGCATATCAAGTGATAACAATGAAAGTCTGACCACCGAAGAAAAAAACAGTTATCTGCGACAAGCACAAAAATACGCTGAAACTTCGATAAAAATCAATGATGAAGACGCCTACAATTGGGCCAACCTGGCAGACATTCACTACACCCTGGCCAATCGCAATGTCGAAAACTTTGATATCACGCCACATGTTGAAGCTGGTGTAACCGCTTATCAAAAATCACATGAGCTGTTACCCAGTTATGCCTGGTTATATAACATCGCCAACCTAACCAAAATTCAGGGTGATTATTGGGCCTTTAAAGAAAACCCTGAGGCAGCACAAATGGCATACCATCAAGCCGTGGAACATTATCAAAATACAGTCAATCTGGCGCAGGATTTTTCCCGCGCCTGGCTTGAGTACGCCACGACGTACCGGGCTTTAATTGCCATCAAACACGAATTGAATCAAAACATTGAACAAGAGCTGGAACAAGCCTCCAACGCATTGAATCGGGCTTGTCAATTGTATCAAAGCAAAGGGGCCATTAATCAACGGCTGACCGATGCCATTCAAATGTTTCAATCAATTGATACTTTTAAAACACCTGAATTTTGTTTATGACCATGCGACACGATGCCACCCAAATCACCCAACTCTTACATCAGGCACAACAAGGTAATGCTCATGCCAATGAGCAATTGATGTCATTGTTGTATCAGGATTTGAAAACCATTGCTGCCAGACAGCGATTGAAATTCAATCAACCGACCATCAACACCACTGGCATCGTTCATGAAGCCTGGCTGAAGCTGAACAAGCACACGGCTGATATCAAAGACCGTCAGCATTTTATGGCGACCGCATCACTGGCTATCAGACACCTGTTGATTAATGAAATTAAAAAGAAACAAAGCCTGAAACACCAGCAACCTGACAGTCACACCTACAGCAGTGAGCTGCATGGTGAAACCGATGTGACTGATTGGATGTTGCAATTAGACCAGGCCATAGACCGCATGAACCAGAATCATCCTCGCCTGTCACAGGTTTTTCAACTGCATTATTTTGCCGGTTTAAGTTACCAGGACATTGCCGAAACCTTTGAAATCACCAGTAAAACTGTGCAAAGAGACTGGATCAAAGCCAAAATGTTACTGGCCACCTATCTTTGTTAAGTTACCTTATTGTTGTTCCTCAAATCCGTTTTCAAAAATCACATCAAGATTGATAAAAGTTGCTGTTACTGTTTTTTCGCTGTCCATAACCAACTCACAACTGGCAGATCCTGTGCAATCGCCTGACCATTGAACAAATTGATGACCCGCGTCAGCCTCAGCCTCTAAGGTGATGGTTGCATTTTCCTCAAGATGGGCTGAACAACTGGTGCCACAGTCTATGGCTTGGGTTTGTACCGCATAAACCCTGCCCAAGCCGTTACCTTGCTTGCTTACTGATAACTGGTAAGTAGGTACCAATTCAAATTCAGCTGAGACTGTGATCAAGTGATTAGGAACAATTAACACACAGGTCTCTGCCATACCACAAGCGGCGCCATCCAGACCCCATTGCACAAATCGACTTCCCTGGTAAGCCTGGGTGTTTAAAGTGATTTCTTCACCGATGGTGATGGCCTGTTCACACACTGCCGGACCCAGACAGTTGATGTAAGTTTCGGGATTTCCATATATGCGACCAGCACCTGAACCAATCTGTCCCACACCGACCAAAGCAGCATCCGGAACTTCAGCAGAACCAATGTCACAATGCCCCTGATCATCACCATCTCCATTGTAGATATCGAGCAAGCTGGAATGATTTCTTCTGCCTGTTAAATCAAAATCCAATAACAGGCCGCCGGCATCATAGCAATCATTCCTATCCCAAGCGTCTATCAGCGGTGAAGTCACTTGCGGCACCACCCGAAAAGGATGAAAACCTGTTTGTGGCTCATAGGCCACCACGGGGTCAGCCAATAATTGGTTGTCATTACCGATTAAACAATCGCTGTCAATGTTACTCAGGTTGTGCTTTGACAGGTAATCATTGACCCTGAAAAACTGACATTTGGTGATGGTGTTATTATTGACTTCACTGATCAGTGCATTACCCACATAAGTGGTTACATGATCGGAAAAATAACTGTATAAATCTGCAACCCCTGCACCAGCTCCTTGACTGATGTTATGATAAAAAGTGTTACCAATGATATTGACCTGGTGGTCGCCATCCGTGCTGGAAGCCAGGTTATTGAACAAGCCCCCGACTCCAAGACTGGCAACATTATCGGCCACCAGGTTGTTGATGAAAAACAGTTGGGTAAATCCCGTGTAGACGCCAGCACCCGAAGCGGCTTGATTGCCGATCACTGAATTACGGCGAAACCTCAGTTCTGTGGTGGTTACAGTTTCAAGGTTGGTTTTGAACAGGGCACCCCCATTGGCCGAAACCACATTGTTTTCAAACAGAGAGTTTTGTACATCGGTAATTCCACCCGTTGAATAAATGCCTCCACCATATTGAGCCTGATTACCGTTGAAAATTGTTTGATCTGCAGTGATGTCATCAAATACCCGCAGTGCACCACCAAAATCAGCAGCTGTGTTGTTGTTAAAAACTGTATTCTCGATGTTAAGTTTGATGTGTTGATCAGCAAAAATAGCCCCTCCATTCTGGGCAGAATTACCGATAAATTCACTGTCAATCAAATGCAGGTTAGTTACATTGCCAGAATTTGGGTCGCGGGCAAAGCCTATGGCTCCGCCAAAAGCATCACTGAGGTTGTTGATAAAACTGACCTCAGTCAGGTAAATGTCATCCACATCTTCATCAAACTGGATGGCAGCTCCATTCGTTGGCGAATAAGCATCTCGCAAGATGGTCTGATTGAGTGAAAAACTGCTGTCTGGATTCATATCCACATCAAAAATGGCTTGGTTACCATCTGATATGATGGTTAATGTTTTTCCTGTAGGAACTTGTATTTCAAGACTGTCGCCAAACACCAACAGGGTGTCATCTGATGACAAAATCAAGGTGTTCAATGGCGCTGGAAACAGAGTCGAATTAAAGTTAATCACATCATCACCACTTCCTGCTGTACATTGATCAATCGATAAATCAAACCCAGCCGACAGCACCGCTTCTGCAAAATTGCAGTTGCCATTGGTGGTGGCGTTAAATTCATCGGAATCAACGGTAATGGTCACCGCATAAATAGGGTGCACGGTGAACAAAAAAGCAATCAAGCAAAATTTTTTCATCAGACTTTTCCATATTAATTATCTCCTTTAACAAGAAAAGTTCTGACAAGTGGACATTTATTTATTCTGTGAGACTTTTTATCTTTGTTCACGAATCGAG
>JAUHXW010000164.1 GCA_030426705.1 Gammaproteobacteria bacterium | reverse complement strand
CATGGGCATGCTTGCAACCGTTATAAATGGTCTGGCGCTGCAAAGTGCTCTGGAGGATGCTGGTGTACCAACCAGGTTGCAAACAGCCATCCATATTGAAGAGGTGGCAGAACCTTTTATAAGAAGACGTGCTTTAAGACATTTGGAAAAAGGACGTGTGGTCATTTTTGGAGGTGGCACAGGAAACCCTTATTTCACCACAGACTCTGCAGCTGTGTTACGTGCCATAGAAATTGAAGCCGATGTGATTTTAAAAGGGACCCGAGTGGATGGTATATACAATGCAGACCCAGAATTGGATTCCAAGGCCATAAAATTTGATCATATCTCTTTTGACGATGTGTTACGAAAAGGATTAAAGGTTATGGATACCACTGCTTTTACCTTAAGTCAAGAAAACGAATTGCCCATTATTGTGTTTGATATGAATAAAAAAGGCAATCTGTTAAAAGTGGTTTCTGGTGAAAATATAGGAACTAAAGTTAATTTATAATACGTACTTTTACTTTTGGCTTGTTTTTTGAAAAAGCCATTAAAAATAAATTTTAAAAGATGAACGAAGACATTCAATTTATATTAGACTCAGCAAAGGAATCTATGGATGCCGCCATTAAGCATCTAGAAAAACAATTTGTTAATATTAGAGCTGGCAAAGCAAGTCCTGCCATGTTGGGAAGTGTGATGGTAGATTATTATGGCTCCCAAACCCCATTAAGTCAGGTTGCCAACGTAAACACGCCAGATGGTAGAACCATAACGGTTCAACCTTGGGAAAAAAACATGCTTCAGGAAATTGAAAGAGGGATCATGTTTGCCAATTTAGGCTTTAACCCCATGAACAATGGTGACACCATTATTATTAACGTACCACCTTTAACCGAGGAGCGCAGACGTGACTTGGCAAAACAAGCAAAAGCAGAATAAGGCTCAACAAAACAACCAGAAGCCTAAAAAGCAGCAGCCTAACCAACAAGCAAACACACAAAAGGCCAAGCAAAACAATGCCAACAAGCCTGCCAACAATGCCAAGCAGCCAAATAAGCAAGCATCGACAAAGCAAGCTCAGGCCAATAACAAAGCCAAAGGCGGCAAATCCATTTACGGCAATAAAAACAAGCGCAAGCCACAGCAGGACAACAAAAAAGAAACGGTCAAGCAGGAATCAGACAACAAATCTGTAAACAACAAAATGACCCGTCCCTTGGGCAGTGTAGCTGAACTGGCGGCCAAGAAAGAACCTGTTGTGCCATCAGGCGCCATGAAAAAACGGCCCATTGATGACATAGATGTCAAAGACCAAAGCCAAAAGCCTGAGGCTAAAAAACCTGAAGCTAAAAAGCCTGAGACTAAAAAGCCTGAGACTAAAAAGCCTGAGACTAAAAAGCCTGAGACTAAAAAGCCTGAGACTAAAAAGCCTGAAGCTAAAAAACCTGAGGCTAAAAAACCTGAGGCTAAAAAACCTGAGGCTAAAAAACCTGAGGCTAAAAAACCTGAGGCTAAAAAACCTGAGGCTAAAAAACCTGAGGCTAAAAAACCTGAGGCTAAAAAACCTGAGGCTAAGAAAACTGAGGCTAAGAAACCTGAGGCTAAGAAACCTGAAGCCAAGAAACCTGAGGCTAAGCAGCCTGAAGCTAAGCAGCCTGAAGCTAAGAAACCTGAGGCTAAGAAACCTGAGACTAAAAAGCCTGAGGCCAAGAAGCCTGAAGTTGAAACCACCGTGCCTAAAAATGCACCAGCCAAATCAGCCATCACTGCCGAAATGGTTAAACCCGGTATCTACAAGGCCAAAAGTTCAGACTGAAGCGACAAGGGCTTACTTGTTATAATCAGCCAGTAAGCCCCTTTTTACTACTCTCATTTTAAACCTGATGAACCCATTAATACCAGCCATCATCGCTTTTATCGTTGAGCTGGATAATAAGGGACACACACCCCAATCAATAATTTCCTACAAGTCTATCAGAAAACTGCTACAGAAAATTTGCCGTTTTTTCCAGAAAATACAGTTTTTACATGGAAAAGAGCATGACTGTAGCCCGAAAACAACAAATTTGCGTTGAAGAAACACCCTATTACCATATTGTTTCAAGATGCGTTCGCAGAGCCTTTCTCTGCGGCGAAGATTCAGTGTCTGGTAAGAGTTTTGAGCATCGAAGAAAGTGGCTGGTTGACCGAATCAAATTCGTTACTTCAATCTTCGATATTGATGTCTGTTCCTATGCCATCATGTCAAATCACTTTCACATTGTTTTACGTGTAGGTGACACTTCAGAATGGCCAGCCAATCGTGTGTTAATGGCATGGCAAAATTTATACGCACTACCCCTACTCTGTGACCGATATCTCAAGGGTGAAATTAACACCGAGGCTGAACTGAAAAAAGTTAAAGAGCACGTAGCTGAATATCGTTCAAGACTGATGTCTATATCTTGGTACATGAAGTCAATCAATGAGTATCTTGCTCGTATGGCCAATAGTGAGGATCAATGCACTGGTCACTTTTGGGAATCACGCTTCAAAAGCCAGGCATTGCTTGACGAGAGAGCCCTTTTAACTTGTATGGCATACGTTGATTTGAATCCTATTCGAGCTGGTATGGCAAAGGCATTAAAGGACTCTGACTTCACTTCAATCAAGGAAAGAATCGAACAAAATTCAACTTGGCTATCAGGTTTTGGGAAAGGGAAAAATGACCTGCCTTTTTACCTATCAAGTTACATTGATTTGGTCGATGATTCAGGGCGTTGTATCAGAGACGATAAGAAAGGTTATATTTCTTCCAAAACTGCAAAAGCCATTGATCAAATTAGTATCAACCCTGAATCCTGGATTGATGAATTGAAGGGGTTCAAATCCATAGGTTTCTCTGCGGTTGGAACCGCTGAACAGCTCAAGGATTTTTCACAAAAAACCAAGCGTAAATGGTCGCTGGGACACACCCTAAAACCAAAACTCGAATAGCCCAAACCTAACAGCAAAAACCTCCTTCGCCATCAGTCGACACCGCCCAACTCGGCTTGAATCTGGCTAAATCCTAAAATTCACAACAAACCAGTCAACCATCAAGTAAAACGTTCAAAATCAACTCTAAATTCCAATCAAATTCAACGAACCCAAAGTTCATTTCGTTGATTTCAGCTCTTTATTCAATGCCTGTCCTTGTGTCCCTCCTTGTGTCCTGCTTGTGTCCTTCAGATTACTCAAAGTCAATTCATTCAATGAAAACGCCCCATAGAATCTAACCAGTCAATCGCATTTAAAAAGTTGCTCATTCCAACAAGCAATATTGTTTCTTGAACTGTTGATAATTTTGTAACGACAAATCACCTAACTCTTCATTTACCATCAGTAGCTCAACAAAAATCGTCTCTACTCCATTATTGTTTAAAATCAGCGAATCAGACGAAAACCATACACCAGAATCAGCGACAAAATTGCGATATTCCTTTGGCAAACCATCCACTAATCTATTTGCACTAACATCTATAACTTCTTGAGGGTATATTGGCTTATTGTCCTTTTTCATGGCATAAAACACACCATATAGAAGTTCTTCAAACTTAAAATCTTTCCATTTAATTCCTAATGTTAAAATAAGTTCTTGTCTGATCGTATCGTTGATCTCCGGTACAAAAAATTCATACAAACTAACTCCAGAGGTTATGTATGAAACCATATTTTTCTCAGGGTAGTTTTCGTAAACATTGATTTTAATTGGTGGCCTTCTAAACAAACTAAATGGTTTTTTTATAATACTTCGAGACGGCAAACCAATATTTTCATGAAATTTATTTAGTATCAAAATTTGATTTTCATTGAAGTTTTTCATTTTATTTTTTTCTTCTTTTACCAAGCTTGCCACCCATACTGGTATTGCAACGGGTACAAAAAACGAGGACAACCCCAATCAACAATTCCCTACAAGTCTATCAGAAAACTGCCACAGAAAAATTAAAGCTTTTTCATGAAAATACAGTTTTTACATTGGGTTTTGAATGACCTTTACACGAATAAAAGTTAGCAATGCCAGCAGGAACATGAGCTGCACACCCTAATTTATGAATTTCCAAGACTTAATTGCGGTTTATCACCGTATAATCAAAATGATACTTGTGTCAGCTTGTTGTTTTGAACTTAATTAATCGCCGGCTTATCAGCCCGATCATGAAGCACCACAATGGTGTGGCCTTTAACAGCGAGGTGACCTTGTTCTTGTAGGTCTTTGAGTACGCGGCCGGCCATTTCTCTGGAACAACCAACAATGCGTGACAGTTCTTGTCTTGAGACTTTGATTTGCGTGCCATCCGGGTGCGATAAGGCGCCGGGTTCTTTGCATAAATCAAGCAAAGTTCGAGCAATGCGTCCGGTCACGTCCAGGAAAGCCAGTCGGTGGACTTTTCTAGAAGTCTGTAACAATCGATGCGTCAACTGGGTGCCAATGGCATAAAGGATGTGCTTGGCATCATCTTTGAGTTCGTTTTCAAATAATTGTCCCAAACGCAAGTAACCAATTTCGGCGACCTCGGTTTTTTCTTTGGATTTAACCATCACCTCACGACGCTCAGTTTTCATGAACAGGCCCATTTCACCAATGAAATCACCTTTGTTCAAATACGCCAATACCAGTTCTTTGCCTTCCTCATTTTCATAAGAAATGGTCACCGAACCACTGACGATGTAATACAAAGTGTTGGCCAAATCGCCGGGTCGAATGATGGTGGTTTTGTTCGGGAATTTACGGCGATGGCACATGGAAAGAAAACGATTCAGCGATTCCACATTCAGCTTGAAAAAGCTGGAATTTTGAAAACGTTCGCTCAAATAAAGTTCATCAAATGTGGCTTCATCAAATGCATCTGACATGATTACTTTCCTCTCTACTTTTCACCCTAATGGTTTTCAAATTAAACAATACCCACACAACCGACTAATGATTCTACTCTATTTTCGGTCATGATTGAAACACAACTTCACATTCCAACAACAAGTTTTCCCTACAAATATCACCATGCAAGACGATGTAATTTTCAATTCCCTGGTTTTTAATCAATGTTTCCAATTGTGATGCACAAGACCTGTCTCGTAAATAAAAGCGGTAAATACCACTACTGACAGCATGAGGCTGCTCACTTGACTGGAGCAATTGTTCGACATTGTTCAGGCATTCAACAAACTGTCCCTCGAGGTCTCCCAAGTGCATGGTTTCATGTCCAACAACACTGGCCGTACCGCTGCACATCAACATATTTTCCAACAACATGGCTCTGGAAAATCTGGGCTGCTTCGGCGCGTATTTGGCGGGATATTGCCAGGCTGACACTTGCCTCTTGTTCTCAATGACCTGGCCTGGCTCACGACTGAACAGGAATACAAAACTGTTTTTACCATTAATACTGCCAATGGCTGTCGCAGCAGGGTTTGGAACTGTTAACTGACCCAGTTGCGCCAAAATTTCATGACGCGCCACACAAAAGGATTGATACCTTTCCAGACCCTCATCTACGCCATTGATGTCATGCAAATAATTCCAGGTTCGCAATAAATGTGGGCAGTTGTGTTGCTGACTGATTTCATAAGCTCGCGCATAAACCGTTTGCACCAGTTTAGAAACATTCAAGTCACTGGACTCGAACACAAGCACCAAATGAGCGGAAGTGCTGATTTTTGTCACTTCTGCATCTTGTTCAATAATGACTTCTGTGCCATCTGTCCAAAACTCTTCATAACTGTCTGACTGAGCCAATACTTCCAATGGAATCACCACATCATTAACCGCTTGATTTTCAAACGGTAAATATTTGAATGACAACATATAAGGCTGATTGCCCTTGGTAGTCACTTTGAGTGGATGGTCTGTATTCACAATGGTGTTTTCAGATGTTTTCAGTTCAGAAGAGGTTGCACATTATCGTCAATTCAATGGCAGATAACAATGCCAGTAAAAAAAGAAAATAAAAATTGCCCTGCTCAGTATTGCCATCACTTAAAATACGTCGTTCAACAGTCATATTTTGTGGCTTTTAAATCCATAACCAAAACAACAACCAACAGAACAACATGGCATTGCATTTACACAACAGTTTAACAGGCAAGAAGGAACTCTTTAAACCGATTGACCCCAACCGGGTGACCATGTATTTGTGTGGACCAACGGTTTACAACTATGCGCACATAGGTAATGCCAGACCTGCAGTGGTTTTCGATGTATTAAATCGTCTGCTCAGGGTGCATTATCCTAATGTTATATTCGCCCGCAACATCACTGATATTGATGACAAAATCAATAATTCTGCCAAAGAAACCGGACGTTCTATCAAAGACATATCTACAGAATATGCCATTGCCTACAATGAAGACCTCAAGGCTTTAGGGGTGATGATGCCCGATATTGAGCCATATGCCACCGATCATGTGGCAGAAATGATTGCGATGATTGAGGCTTTGATTGCCAAAGGTCATGCCTATGAAGCAGACGGTCATGTGTTGTTTGCTGTTGAAACTTATGAAAACTATGGCGAATTATCCAAACGATCTGTCGATGACATGCTGGCTGGCGCCCGCGTAGAGGTGGCGACATACAAACGCCATCCTGGTGATTTTGTGTTGTGGAAACCTTCTGATGACTCTTTACCGGGTTGGGACAGCCCCTGGGGACGTGGTCGTCCGGGTTGGCACATCGAATGTTCTGCCATGGCAGCCAAACACCTGGCCAAAACCATTGATATTCATTGTGGCGGTAAAGATTTACAATTTCCTCACCAT
>JAUHXW010000163.1 GCA_030426705.1 Gammaproteobacteria bacterium | reverse complement strand
CTGCCACAAAATCTAGGCAAGGGTGGTGCGGTAATGGCTGGCTTGAAACTGGCATTCCAAGCTGGGTATACCCATGGAATTCAGGTTGATGCTGATTATCAGCATGATTTGCATGACATTCCAAAGTTTGTGGAATTATCCAATGATGAACCTGAAGCATTGATATGTGGCGTACCACAATATGATCAGACAGTTAATAAGGGGCGTTATTATGCCCGGTATTTGACTCATGTCTGGGTTTGGATCAATACCTTGTCATTGGATATCAAGGATTCCATGTGTGGTTTTCGCAGTTATCCACTGGCTTCAACTGTGGCTTTGATTGATCGGGTTAAGCTGGGACAAAGGATGAACTTTGATACTGAAATTCTGGTGAGGTTACATTGGCAACAAGTCAAAATAGTGAATTTGCCGACCAAAGTTGTTTACCACCAGGACGTACCTTCCAATTTTAAAGCGTTTAAGGACAATGTGGGCATCAGCTGGATGCACACTAAATTGTTTTTTGGGATGTTGTTGCGTTTCCCTGTTTTGTTTTTCAGGAAAATAAACAATGGCTGAATCAAACAATAAACACTGGGCAGAGCAGGAAGAGCGTGGTTCTTTGTGGGGGATCATGTTTTTGTTGTACAGTTTTAAATTTCTGGGTTCGACTGTTTGTAAAATCTTCATGACACCGGTGTTGTTGTATTTTTATTTGTTTAACAAGTCTGCTCGTAACAACCTCAAATTTTATCTGACACAATTAAACCGGCATTTTGCAAACATGCCGAAACCTTCTCAATGGCATGTCCTTAAAATATTTTTCAATTTTGGATTTGGGGTAGTAGATAAAATGTCTGCCTGGCAGGGAAAAGTCAATCGTTTCAAGATGACCAAGGTTAACAGTGAGTTTTTTCTTGATTTGCAAAAGAAAGGTCAGGGTGCGGTCATTATGGTTTCACATTTGGGTAATTTTGAAATTTCCCGGATGGCATCAAACAGCTATAAAAACACCCGCTTTAATGTGTTCATGCATACCAAAAATGCCCGAAAATTCGCTCGAGTTATCAAAAAGTTCAACCCTGATTATGCCATGTCGGTGATTCAAGGAGATGCCTTGAACATGCAGTTGGCCATCGAACTCAAGGAAAAAGTTGATGCTGGTGAATTTGTGGTGATTGCTGGTGACCGGGTCCCTGTTAAGAATGAGGCAGGCGTTGTTGCGGTCGATTTTCTGGGGGATTCGGCGAATTTTCCGATAGGGCCTTATGTTCTGGCCAAAGTTTTGAATTGCCCTTTATTGGGCATTTTTTGTACCAAACACAACAACGGTTATCAGGTTTTTTTTGAATCTTATGCTGAAAAAATTGTTTTTAACCGCAAAAACCGTGATGCGGTAATCCAGGAGTATGCACAAATGTATGCTCGCTCGGTTGAACAACAACTTAAATCAACACCACTTCAGTGGTACAATTTTCATCCGTTTTGGAACTCACAATGAATCAAACCATGGAACAAACTGTTTACCTCAACTCTGACAGGGTTAATTTAGAGTCAATCAATCAATTTTCAAACGACAAAGTACACTGCCAATTGAGTGATCAGGAAGGATTTGTCAATCACATCAATCAAGGGGCTGACTTTTTGCAAAAAACATTGACTGACAAAGGCATTATCTATGGTGTAACCACTGGTTTTGGGGACTCTTGTGATGTGGCTGTCAGTGAAGCTTTGGCTATGCAGATGCCCAAGAATTTATATACATTTCATGGGTGTGGTACTGGTAGGTTTTTGTCACCTGCACAATCAAGAATGGTACTGGCGGTAAGGTTGGTATCGCTGTGCCAAGGAGTCTCTGGTGTGCGCTATGAACTTTTGCAACAATTGGTAAGCCTGCTCAATCACAACATTTTACCCATCATCCCTGAAGAAGGCTCTGTCGGTGCCAGTGGTGATTTAACTCCTTTGTCTTATGTGGCAGCAGTGTTATGTGGCGAACGTGAGGTTTATTATCAGGGTGAAGTGTGCAACGCCAAAGATGCGCTCCGGGATGTAGGGATAATACCCTTACAGTTAAAACCCAAAGAAGGCTTGGCCATCATGAATGGCACCGCAGTGATGACAGCCCTGGGCATTGAAGCCTTTTTCAGAGCACAATACTTGGCGCAATTGAATGCACGAATTACTGCTTTAGCGTCGATTGCCTTGGGTTCCAGCCCCAGTCATTTCGATGAGTTCTTATTTTCGGTGAAACCACATCCTGGACAACAGCAGGTGGCTGCTTGGATTCGTGACGATTTACAAAGTGGTGGAACACTGTTTGATGCTGGCCGTTTACAGGAACGTTATTCAATTCGTTGTGCACCGCATGTGATTGGGGTATTACAAGACATCCTTCCTTGGTACAAAAACACCCTCGAAAACGAACTGAACAGTGCCAACGACAACCCAATCATTAACGCTGATGCCGAAACCATACATCACGGTGGGCACATCGCATTTGTAATGGATTCATTGAAAAATAATGTGGCGAATCTGTCAGATTTGATGGATCGCCAAATGGCCTTATTGGTAGATGTTAAATTCAATCATGGATTACCCAGAAATTTAACCGGTGCGGAGAGTAGTGTCCAAGCCATTAATCATGGTTTCAAGGCGGTACAAATTGCCTGTTCTGCCTGGACTGCAGAGGCTTTGAAGTTAACCATGCCGGCTTCGGTATTTTCGAGATCAACCGAAAGTCATAATCAGGACAAGGTCAGCATGGGTACCATTGCTGCCCGCGATTGTTTGCGAGTTCTGGAGTTAACTGAGCAAACCACAGCTGCAACACTGATGGCAGCCATCCAGGGTGTTCAGATACGAGTCAGGCAAGGTGAATTAAAGTGGGAACATTTAGGTTCATCGCTGCAGACATTTATCAGTGATGTAGAGCAAAAGGTACCATTTCTGACAGAAGACCGAGCTTTGGATCAAGAGATTAAACAAGTGGCAAAATTGATCAGGCAACAGCACTGGAATTTATATGGCTGAAATTTCATGTCGAATTGAACAGGTGATACCTTTCTTTGATATTGATTCAATGCGCATTGTTTGGCATGGGCATTATGTGAAATACATGGAAAAAGCCCGCTGTGCTTTACTCGATAAAATTGATTACAATTACCAACAAATGGAAGCGTCAGGTTATATTTGGCCAGTGGTGGATATGCGCATCAAATATGTCAAACCGCTGATTTTTAAACAGGTTATAGTCATAGAGGCTAAAATTGTTGAACAGGAATATGGTTTAAAGATTGATTTTAAATTTGTCGATAAACTAACTGGACAGAAATTAACCACTGCTTATACCAAACAAGTTGCTGTAGATATGGAAAGTGGTGAGATGTGTTTGTTATCACCTGAAATTTTACATGAAAAAATCGATGCTTTCTCTGTTTAAAACCCTTGTTGTATTGTTATCTGGTTCAGTGCTCAACCAAGCAGTGGCCAACCAAATTACGCTGGTTGATCAATTGCATCAGGCTTATAATCAAGTGGTGTATTTTGAAGCGGATTTTACCCAAGAAAAGCACATTAAATACCTATCCAAACCACTTGTTTCCAAAGGCAAAATCAAATTTGCTAAAGAACAGGGTATGATTTGGGAAATCACTGAACCAGTATGGGTTAAAACGAAAATCCAAAATAACCAGATATTCAAAACCACCAGTTATCAAACCAATAAGCAAGTCAACGATGTGCAAATGAAGGCAGTCGCTCAAATATTGACTGAGCTGTTAAGTTCGCAATTGGACCGGGTAGAGAGTCAATTTAATGTATCTGCTTTGCAAATGGATGAAACTAATGGTATTTGGCAGGTTAAGTTATTACCAAAGGCTGTGATGATAAAAAAAGCATTGCATGAACTGTTGATTACCGGGCAAGTATCCAATGAATTTGACCAGCAGGGTATCAGCCGTATCAAGGTAATTGATAACAACGGTAACCAAACAGACATTGCTTTTGAATCTGTCCACATCAAAACTGGAACATTAACACAGGAAGTGCTGGATGCATTCCAATAAAATTTGGCCAAGAATTTTATGGGTTTTGGTACTAGTGACCTGTGTGCTGTATATCAGTAAAAACTTCAAAATTGAAAGCAGTATTTTAAAGTTACTCCCCAAATACGAAGCAGCCACCACCAATGCTTTTATTGAAAAAGCCACCGAAAAAGTAAATAAGCAAGTGGTGCTACTGGCCTCATCTGAGCATAAAAACCAGCTGTTAGCTGAATTCAAACAACAATTGCAACAACTGCAAGAGTCAGCTTTAATTCAGTCAATTGAATACCAGGTTAATCCTGAAAAATTCATTCAAGTTTACCAGTTACTGTCACCTTTTCGACATAACTTATTGAGTTTTGAGGATAAAAAAGCATTCGAAACAGAGATGGGCGATGATTATTTTATTCATCAGGCTCAACAATCACTCTATGGCTTACAACAGGCCAGCTATGAACAATTATTGGCGGATCCACTGTTTATATTTCAGCGCTATCTGATGGGATTCAGTCAACTCAATGTCATGAGTTTTGATTCCAGCGAACAGTATTTTTTGGTCAATAAAAATGGACAACATCATATGGCGGCCTTTGTTGAACTGAAAGATTCGGCCTTTGCTCCTGCCAATCAAGCACAGTTTGTCACGGCCTTGAATGAAGTAAGACAGCAATTAACTGAAAAGCAAATTGATTTATCAGCTTTTGGTTCAGTGTTGTATGCACACCAAGCCTATCAGGATGCCAAACATGAAATTTCCACGGTTGGTTTGGGTAGTTTGATTGGTATTGTGTTATTGATTTTGTTGGTTTTCCGCTCACCATTCCCTTTGTTGTTCAGTTTGCTATCTATTGGCTTGGGTTTACTGGTGGCTTTGGCTGTGACTTTGGCTGTCTACGGCTACGTGCATGCATTTGCCATGGTGTTTGGTGCTACTATTGCTGGGGTTTCCATCGATTACTGTTTTCATTACCTTACAGAATCGGCCTTGTTAAAATCAGCAGAACAAAAGGTTACCCCGCAAATGGTTTTGACAAAAATACGCTCCGCTTTGTTGATTGGTTTTCTAAGCAGTGCCACTGTATACCTGGCTTTCATGGTCACTGGTTATGAGGTTTTGGGGCAAATATCTGTTTTTTCAGTGTGTGGATTGGCTGCTGTATTATTGAATGTGTTGCTGATATTTCCATATTTCTATCAAGCCAAAGCCATCAAGCAACAACAGCAATTCCTTGTTTTTACGGGTCGCTGGTTGAACAACCCGTTGCAACAGGTATTTCAGAATGTATGGTTGGTTTTGTTGATTTTAGCTGCATTGTTGGCAGTCAGTGTCATGGTGGTTAAGCCCAATGATGATGTAAGGGCTTTACAAAAATTATCACCAAAACTTAAGCAGCAGGAACAACACATCAAACAAGTCCTATCCTGGCAACAAGGTAATGCTTTTGTGCTGATAACAGCGCCATCCTTGTCGGCGGTCATAAGTAAAGAGCAAGCATTGCTCAATGATTGGCGTAATCAATCAGATCAGCCACCCTGGCTTGAAAATTTGGTGGGTGTTTCTGATTTTATTCCTAACGTTGAGCAACAGCAGAAAAATTTCAAACATATTCAGTCTTTGCTGCAATCAACAAAAGTCAAAGAGTTTCTCACTGAATTGGGTTTGGATGTAATCACGCCAGAGGCTATGAGCACATTAACGGTAAACGTCCTAAAGCAACCCATTTTGCAACAATTGTTTAAACAACGTTTGTTGGGTCAAGCAGGTCAACAACAAGCCCTTTTACTGCCGCTTGGTCAGTCAGCGAGCAACATTGATTTTCCAGAAAACTCTTCAGGTCTGTTGTTGGTGCAACAGGCAGAAGACACCTCTGAATTATTTGCCCAATTCAGGTACAAATCGAGCTGGGTGCTTGCATTGACTGTGGTTTTGTTGGTAATGCTGTTGGCTGTATTCAGGTACAGTTCTTTGGAAGCCTTGCATTTGGTTGCGTTGCCATTATTGGCAGGCTTTATGAGTCTGGTTTTGGCAGCTTTGCTGGGCTACCATATCTCCATGTTCAGCATTCTGGCGATGTTGCTGGTTTTAGGAATGGGATTGGATTATGTCGTCTTTTTACGGGAAAGCCAACAACCATCGCATGTGATGTTGGCTTTGTTGTTGTCAGCTACTACCACGATTTTGGCTTTTGGCTTGTTATCTTTCAGTAAGGTGGCCGTATTGCAATCTTTCGGCTTTATGGTGGGGGTGGGTATCTTTGTGGTGTTGTGTTTATCACCGGCAATTTTGGTTTGGACTCAGAATAAAAGTGTTAAAGGAGGCATGAATGAAACAACAGTTTGATGCAGATGTGCTCATCATCGGAGCTGGCCCTTCGGGCACTGTGGCAGCTTGTTTACTGCGAAAAGCGGGATATAAAGTTTTGGTGCTTGAAAAATCTGTGTTTCCAAGGTTTGTGATTGGGGAAAGTTTACTGCCGCAATGTTTGACCACGCTGCAGCTGGCTGGTTGTTTAGAGGCCGTAGAGCGGGCTGGTTTTCAAAAGAAAATAGGTGCCACTTTTCAACATCGTGGTCATTATGAAAAAATTATTTTTGAAGAAAAGTTTTCAGCGGGTCCAGCTTATGCTTATCATGTTCTGCGCAGTGAATTTGATCAAATCCTGGCAGATTGCGCGAACCAAGCTGGAGCGGAAATAAAATTCAATTGTACCGTCACTGCAGTTAAACACAAGTTGGATGATTGTGTGA
>JAUHXW010000162.1 GCA_030426705.1 Gammaproteobacteria bacterium | reverse complement strand
TTGGCTTGTTGCTCCATGCGGGCTTTGTGCGCCTGTAAAATACCCAAAGCCTTTTCATCAATCACCGGCCCCAAATCAGTAGCGAACAGTTGTGGGTTGCCGATATTCAACTCGTCCATGGCGCCCTGCAGCATGTGTATCACCTTGTCTGCCACATCGTCTTGGATATACAAAACACGCAGTGCCGAGCAGCGTTGCCCAGCACTCAAGAAAGCCGAATTGATCACGTCTTTGACTAACTGCTCGGGCAAGCAGGATGAATCGGCAATCATGCAGTTTTGACCACCAGTTTCAGCAATCAGAGTAGCGATGGCTGCATTTTGACGTCCAGCTAAGTTGCTATTAATAATTTGTGCCGTTTGTGTGGAGCCGGTAAATACCACGCCAGTGATGGCTGAGCATTGGCACAATTGATTGCCTATGGTGCGACCCGATCCCAACACCAATTGGAACACGTTTTGGGGCACACCTGCCTGGTGTATCAATTGCGCGGTAAAGTGTCCGATTAAACTGGTTTGTTCAGCCGGTTTTGCAATCACACAATTGCCCGTAACCAAGGCAGCGACGATTTGCCCTGCATAAATGGCCAAAGGAAAATTCCATGGGCTGATACAAACAAACACCCCCTTGCCTTGATGGTAAAGGTAATTGCTCTCGCCAGTAGGGCCGGGCATTTTTTCACCTTCGCCACAGAGGTCAACAGCCTTATAGGCATAATAACGGCAAAAATCAACAGCTTCGCGCAGCTCGGCAATACAGTCCCCCAAAGTTTTACCCGCTTCATTTTGTAACAAACTGATCAGCGCATAGCTGTTTTGCTCCATCAAATCAGCCAGTTTTAACAGCATGTCTGCTTTTTCAGCCACCCTCCGGTCGCGCCAGGCTGGAAAAGCCTGTTGGGCATTTTGAATGGCGAGGTCAATGTCTTCTGCTTTCGCTTGGTGATAAGTGCCTACGATCTGATCCAGATTAGCTGGCGAGCGTACTTCATGCAAATCACCCACTGCATCTGTGCCAGGAATGAGGCTGGTGGCATGGTGTTTCAAATCACTTTCAGCAGCGATTTTTTGCAAAATGTCATCAACAGTTTGCATATCGCCCAAATTAAAGCCAGCTGAATTCAGGCGTTTTTCACCAAAAATGTCTCTGGGTAATGGCAGCATAGGATGTTTGTGGCTTTTGTGCTTTCTGACCTTTTCAATAGGATCCTGAGTGATGGCATCAATGTCCAAAGTCAAATCGGTCAAACGGTTCACAAATGAGGTATTGGCACCGTTTTCCAACAGGCGGCGAACCAGATAAGGCAACAAATCTTCATGTGATCCCACTGGCGCATAAATTCTACAAGGGCGGTTCAAACCATCTTCGCTGACTGTTTGTGCATGTAAAGACTGACCCATGCCATGTAATCTTTGGAATTCATAACCACCTTTTTCGCCAGCCAGAATTTTTATGGCCGCCACCGTATTGGCGTTGTGAGTAGCAAATTGCGGGTAAAAGCGTTTGCGATTATCAAGCAAAAATCTGGCACAAGCCAGGTAGGAAACATCAGTATTCACCTTGCGGGTAAACACCGGGTAGTGTTCCAGACCTTGTTCCTGCGCACGTTTGATTTCAGTGTCCCAATAAGCGCCTTTAACCAATCGTATTGGGATTAACCTTTGGTGTTGGTCGTATAAATCTGCCAACCACTCCAACACCTTCAAGGCACGTTTCTGATAGGCCTGAACCACCAGACCAAAGCCCTGATAATCATTCAACCGTGAGTAAACCCATTCAAAAATCTTCAGTGATATTTCCAAACGGTCAGCTTCCTCGGCATCAATGGTCACGGCCACATTCAGTGCCTTGGCATGATTGGCCAGTTCCAAAACCTTGGGTGCCAACTCATTGATGACACGTGTGACATTGGCTACCTCATAGCGAGGGTGCAAGGCTGATAATTTGATGGAAATGCTGGAAGCATCGTTGATATGTCGTTTTTTATTGGCAGCTGCTATGCTGGCAATCGAGGACATATATGCGGCAAAGTATCGATCAGCATCAGCCTGGGTCAAAGCCGCTTCGCCCAACATGTCATAGGAATAGCGGTATTTTTTGAAATCACTTTTACCTGAACGCTTGATGGCTTCCTTGATGGTTCTTCCCATGACGAATTGTTTGCCCATCATTTGCATGGCTTTGTGAATGCCTTTGCGAATCACGGGTTCGCCGGTTTTGTTGATGAATTTGTCCAAAGCTCTTTTCATGCCACTTTTGGACTCATCCACATCAATGATTCTACCGGTCAGCATCAAACCCCAGGTTGAAGCATTAACAAACAACGACTCACTTTTACCCAAATGCGATTTCCAGTCGGCATCAAGGATTTTGTCTTTAATCAATTTATCCGCAGTTTCCTTATCGGGAATGCGCAGCAAGGCTTCGGCCAGACACATCAGCAATATGCCTTCTTTGGAGGACAAATCATATTCCTTCATAAACGCATCTATGCCGTCCATGTCATCAATCTTGGCCCGCACATTTTCAACCAGCTGAGTGGCCAATTGTTTGATTTCCTGACGTTTTCCTGCGCCAGGATTGGCATAATCCAGTAATTGATTAACCCAATTTTCCTCATCCATCAAATAATGTGCTGAAAATGGCAAAGCTTCATAAGTCATGTCGGTGTCCCAAGAAGTGAAAAGATGTCGCCGGATTATAATGAAAGATGCCTAATTAGTCAGCAATAATGGCTGGTGTGTGACTTTTTTCTTAGGTTTGGTTTTTGGTCAATCTATAATAGTGTAACTTTGAGGACTGGTTAACAGCTTTATAACCTCAATAAATCTACAATATCGTTTTGTTCAGGAAGTCATTATGTCAAAGTTATTGTGGGTTGGGTTGATTCTTTCAGTGTTCAAAGCCCAGGCAGGAAGCGTCAATTTGGACAATCCCATCATGTTCGTCACTCAATTTCCGATTGCCAATGATTTTGCTACTATAGGTTCAACTTTTGCCAATCACACGGCAACCATGCAAAATGTGGGCAGGGGTGGTGATTTGTACATCAGGTACCCAAATGGCACTTTGAGAAACTTAACCAGAGAGGCTGGATATGGTTCGAGTGGTTTTCAGGGTGCAAATGCCATTGCAGTACGTGATCCACAGGTGCATTGGAGTGGTCAAAAGGCTTTGTTCAGTATGGTGATAGGTGCTCCTGAGCAGTTTGACTACAACGATTATTTTTGGCAAATCTATGAAATCACTGGATTTGGGCAAGGTGAAACCATCAGCATTTCACTGGTTCCGGGACAACCGCAAAATTACAACAACATCACGCCGATTTATGGTTCGGATGACGCGATTATTTTTACTTCTGACATGCCAAGAACCAAAAATCGTTATAACTACCCACAATACGACGAATATGAGTCAACACCAACCAACACCGGTTTGTGGAAATTACACAATGGTCAGGTCAGCCTGATGCAACATTCACCTTCAGGTTCGTTCAATCCTTTTATCGACAGTTTCGGTCGTCTGGTGTTTACCCGTTGGGATCATTTACAACGTGACCAACAAGCCTCACCGAATAATGTACTTGATGCATTCAACTACACCGATGAAAATCCGGGTGCGACGCCTGTTGATACCATCCTGGAAGTGTTTCCAGAACCCAGACCCGCTGAGGGTGCATTATTGGAGGGCACCAATCTGGAAGGTCACCGCATCAATCACTTTTTCCCCTGGCAAATGAATCAGGATGGTACCGAGGAAGAAACCCTGAATCATGTCGGCAGGCATGAACTCCACAGCTATTTCAATCGCAGTTTGAATGATGATCCTGGGTTGATTGAATTCACTCCAGGTGGCCGACCCAACCAAAACAGTATTTTGAATGTTTTTCAAATGCATGAAGATCCTAATCAAGCTGGCCGTTATCTGGGTATTGATGCGCCAGAATTTGCGACTCATGCTGCAGGACAATTGATTGCTTTTGATTTGCCATTGGGGGCTGATCCGTCGCAGGTGCAAGTTGATTATATGAGCCATGAAAGTACCGGTACCGTGGTGGGCGAAGGTGATTCTGCACCACCAGAGCACGTAGGCTTTTTCAGAAGACCCATCACTTTGAATGACGGTCAGATCTTGGCTGTTCACACTGATGACACCCATCGGGCGGGTAATGATGGCACGCGTGCGAATCCTCAGCCGCGATACGATTTCTCCATCAAGACTTTAACTCAAAATGGCAGTAATGATTGGGTGCCAGACAGTCGCATCACCAGTTTGGGAGATGTGACCATTTCATTTTACGATCCGGATGTTTTGGTGACTTATACAGGTCCTCTTTGGGAAATGATGCCAGTTGAAGTCGTCAGCAGACCAGTACCAGCGATAACACAACAAACGTTACTTGACCCGGAGGCTCAAGTCATTGCTGAAGAAAATGTCGATATTGATATGTTCAAAGGCTTTTTAAGAACCTATGGTTTGGGGGTGGTGGTGATGCGCGATGTGACCACACGTGATGAACTGGATTTACAACAACCCTATAACCTCAAAGTGGCCAACAGCAGTCATCAGACCATTGGTAACAATGGCGAGTTGTATGAAATTTCTCACATGCAATTCGTACAAGGTGATCAAATCAGGGGTTATGGCGGTGTTTCAGATCCCAGCCCGGGTCAAAGGGTCATAGCACAGTTTTTGCACGACCAACAAGCCATGAGCAACAACATCCCATTTCCCTCCGCACCTCCAGGCAGTGCAGAAATTTACCCCGACGGATCGGTGGCCTTTTTTGTTCCAGCTCAACGTGCTTTGAGTTGGCAATCCTTGTCACCCACTGAAGAACCCGTAGTAAGAGAACGTTATTGGATTACCTTACAACCCGGTGAAATTCGAGCCTGTGGTGGCTGTCATGGTGTCAATCAGATTGATCAGGCCGGACAGTTACCCTCAACCATCAAAGCCGAAGCCTTCCGGCAATTGCTCAGACACTGGGATGCTAATTTTGAAGATTTGATATTTGAAGATGGGTTTGAATCATCAAATTGATTGATCTTGCTGAGAAATGATTTGTATTTGCGTTTTCGCTACGAGCACCGCAGCGGAGGCAAAAGTACCAGTGAATTTCCTTTGTCAAGGAGCCAATTTTAATCAGAAAAAGAGATTTCAAAATTCGTATATTCTTCTGCGCTCGTCTATTCAGTTATAATGTAATTAGGCAATTGGATGAACAAGATGAAAGCACGACTTGAATCTACAGCAACATTATTGGCTAAAGTCAAAAGTGGCGATGAAATCGCCAGAGAACAGTTGTGCTCAACTTATTTACCCATGTTGCAAAGGTGGGCTCATGGTCGGTTGCCTCAATATGCCAGAGATTTGGCAGAAACTGATGACATGGTGCAAACCACATTAATCAAGGCTTTGAATAAACTGGATTCTTTCAGTTCATTGCGAGAAGGGGCATTTTTGGCCTATTTACGGAAAATTCTTTTGAACAACATCCGCATGGAAATCAGGCGGTTCAATAATCAAAATGACCTGTTAAAAAAACACATAGACAGTGACGAGCCGATTGATTCATCAGCGCTTGAAAAGGCCATCGGATCAGAAGTGGTTGAAAAATATGAAAGTGCATTGATGAAGATGCCCGAAGAAGCAAGGGAAGCGGTTATTCTGCGGGTTGAGTTCGGCTATTCCTACCCGGAAATAGCAATGGCTACTGAGTGTTCGTCAGCGAATGCTGCCAGGATGGCTGTATCACGCGCGCTCTACAAACTGGCTGAGAATATGCAATGAATGATGGCAGCAAACGATGGCAAGATTTACTTGACCAACTGGCAACAGGTGAAAAAATTGACTGGGATAAGGAAGCTAGTCAGGACATCAATGAAACGGCCATTTTAAATCAACTCAAGAACATTGATGCCATTCAGAAAGTCTTTGCCACCCAATATAAAAAAACAGATCAAAAACAGAAAAAAACCAAACCTAAACTGTTCGAATGGGGACATTTACAGGTTTTGGAATTGCTGGGTGAAGGTAGTTTTGGTGAAGTTTATCGAGCCTATGATGAAGTGCTGAACCGTGATGTGGCACTGAAGTTATTAAAGCCAAATCAATTGGCAACCTTTCAAAGCAAGTTATTCATAGAAGAAGCCCAGCGCGTTGCCAGGGTCAGGAACCGTCACGTTTTGGCGATTCATGGGGCAGGCGTCAATGATAATCGAGCTGGTTTTTGGGCTGATTTGATTGTAGGAAAATCTTTGGAACATCAAAAAAAACTCAGCCATGAAAATCTGTTGAAGGTGGCTTTGGCGGTAGCTGATGCATTATATGCGGTTCATGAAGCTGGATTGGTTCATGGTGACGTCAAAGCAGCCAATATCATGCAGGATCAAAATGAACAATATATTCTGATGGACTTTGGTGCTGGGTTGGAGAGCGATGCAGCCAATTCAAGCAACCATTCAGTTGGTTCTCCGATGTTGATGGCACCTGAACTGTTTAATGATGAAGACAAAAGTTCAGCCAGTGATATTTACGCATTTGGTTGTTTGCTGTTTAAATTGGCCTGTGACCATTATCCAGTCAAAGGTAAACAAATTTTGGATGTCATGGAAGCGCATAGGAAGAAAGATTATGCACAACTGAAAGATTTTAGAGCAGACCTGCCCTTTTCTATGTTGTCTTTGATTCAAAGCATGATTGATCCTGACGCCAATAACCGGCCTTCCGCATTGGAAGTGAAAAACACGTTGTATGCCATCAGGAATGAACCCA
>JAUHXW010000161.1 GCA_030426705.1 Gammaproteobacteria bacterium | reverse complement strand
CTGGAGTAGGGTGAGAACGCCAGCAGGTCCAAATCCTGGATGTTGATTTTCAGGTCGGTGTAGGCTTCAGAACTGAGTGGATTGATTTGGCCTTGAATTTGTAAGGGTGAAAACTGGTTGAATTTACCGCTCAAATCAACATCGGCTTTGCTCAATGTTTCTGAAGACAAACCCTTGATGTGGCCATTGAGTTCGGAAATGCTGGTAGTGACCGCAGGTTCAATACTTTGATCAATCAATGCGGTGCTGGAATCTTTGAAATTGACTTCGCCCACTTTGATGATCCACTCGCTCGGTTCGCTGGATTCAGGCTCAGCTTCATCGCTTTTCAGGTTTTGGATATTGATGTTTTTGTCGCTGTCGATGATGACGTTACCATTGGCCTGATCGAGGGTGATTTGGTCGATGGTGATGGTCTTAGACTGACTGGAAACATCGGTGGCACCGATGACCAATTGTCCCAGGCTCATGATGTCTTGTTGGTTGCTGTTTTGTATATTGGCATTGTTGAGGTTCAGGGTACCTTTCAGGGCAAATTGTTCGTCTGCGAGCGTGAAATTTTGTTCAGTGTTCAATTGTCCAGCGGTGAAGACCAAGCCACTTTGCGATTCAATCCAGGGCGATAACGGCGTCAAAGCGAGTCCTGTCACCTTGATTTGGCTCTGCAGATTCATTGGCTGTAAAGATTGCTCACTGCTGAGGGTGACCTGACCTTGCTCGGCAATGGACCATTCGCTGTTGACTTGAAATGGCTGGTTCTGATTATTCACTGCGTTGATTTGCAGTGAGTTGACTGTTAATGGCAAGGATTGTTTGAGGTCGTTATCAATCCACTCAACAGGCCAGTCACTGATGTTGACTTCTGTTACATTGACCTGCCATTGTGATTCATTGGTTTCATCATTGTTAACATCATTGTTATCTGTGGTCACGGCTTCAGCATTATTTTCCAAAGCAAAAGGCCAATTGATTTGCCAATCACCCTGATTTGATTCGAATTTGACTACATCAACAGTTTCGGCTTCAGTATCGACTTTGACATCGCTCAAAACACCGGAAAAATCATTAAGATTAACGGCTTGTTGCCAACTGCTGTTGATTGATTGTAATTCGATTGTAGAAAACTGCAGCATTGGTTTTTTCGCCAAAAGCCAGTCAATAGAACCATTGGCCTGGATTAAGCCTTGTTGGTTATTGACAGCCAACTCATCGGGCAGGATTTTATTCAAAGTGGTGGCTTGCCAGTTCTTGAGTTCCAGTTGACTATGAATCAACTGTTGTACGTGGTTATAATGACCTTTAAGGACTATGATTTCATCGTGTTCAGTGCTGATTTGTAAATCAAACAAGGTATCCTCATCAGTTAAACTGAACTTCTCATGATTGAAATGTAAGCTCTTAACCGACAAAGCAAAATCCTTCTTCACATTATCCGCTTGCAGGCTGATTTTACCTTGTTGGATATTGATGTCTTCAATGGCCAAATCTATTTCAACTGGTTCGTCGTTGTTAGCGGTAAATTCAGGCAGAGCTGGCACCAAAACATGACCAGACTCATCGGTTAACAGGGTGATTTTGGGTGCATTCAGATTCAAGTCTGAGAATTGCCAATGTTTCCACAGCAAGTGGCTTGGATCAAAATTAATGGCGACTTGCTGTGCAACAAACCAGTTTTCACCATTGCCATCATTGATAGACAGCTGTTTCAGTTCGGTGTTGAAAGTTAGGGGGTTGAAATGAACTTTTTGTACCTCGGCATGCATGTTCAATTGACTGCTTAACTGTTGTTTCAACTGCTGTTCAATCACTTTAGGCACATAGAAAAAGCCCAGCAATAAATACACCACAAATAAAACCAACAGCCAGAATGATTTGTACTGATACAGTTTTTTGCTTTTTACAGATTCTTTAGTGGTCATAATGAGTCAAAATTGATTCAAGCTGTTGTTTGAATTTATCACGAAGCTTTTTTGGTGCCAGAATTTGCGCCGCCTGGCCCAAACGCATCACATCCGCAATCAGTTCCCTGTCATCATTGTAAGGGATGGTCAGTAAAATATGGTTATCATCCAGCCTTTTTATTTGCTGTTTGGAATGCCAATGCTCAAAAACCGTCCAGGGTGCTAAGTCGGTGTTGATTTTGATTTCCGCCCGGTGCTTCATTTGACCGGAAAATATGCCATAGCTTTCTGCATAATGTGAACGCAGGGTATCAGCCGGAATTTTTTTGGCCTTTTCAATATCGACACTGGCTTGTTGAATTTGTTCCAGAGCAAACAGTCGAATGCCTTCACGCAAATGACACCAGGCATCGATGTACCAGGCGTTTTTGTAGCTGGTCAGGCGTTGCGGTGAAATCAGGCGCTTGGTTTGTGCCTTATCACTGCGGTTCAAGTAAGTGATGTCGAGTTTCTTTTCCTGCTGCAAAGCAGTCATCACTTGCTGGAAAATATGACTGTCGGGTTTTCTCGACAAAGCCGGGATGATTTGAATCAAACGTCGGTTGTTGATGCCTTTTTGTTGCAGCACTTTGTCGATGCCATTGAGGATGCGTTCCAATGGCTTTTGTAAAGAATCAGATTGTAAGTCTTCCAACAATTGCGCCGCCATTAACAGACCATGCGTTTCTTCGGCATTGAGCTTAATCCCAGGCAAATCAAATTGCGCGCTGCGGTCGTAACAAACACCATGTTCATCCGAAAAAATAGGGGCGTTGTATTCGTCACGCAAACTGGCAATGATGCGATAGACCGTTGCTTGTGAACATTCCAGCCGCTCCATCAAAGCCTCAATGGCGATGGGCGTGCGCCTTTGTTTTAAAATTGAATCCAGCAGATAGATGCGTTCAATTTTTTTCATCAAACTACCTTCAGCTATTGAGCTCAGGTAAGTCCCGATACAATGCCAATGCCTCTGGATTGGCCAAAGCATCGGTGTTGGCCACGGTTTTGCCATGAATCACATCACGTACAGCGATTTCAACGATTTTACCGCTGATGGTTTTGGGGATTTCAGCCACCGCAATGATCTTTGCTGGTACATGGCGCGGTGTGGTGTTTTGCCGAATGGTGCTACAGATTCTCTTGCGTAAATCATCATCCAGTTCAAAACCCGGCTGCATCACCACAAACAAAATCACCCGCGTGTCATCTTCCCATTCCTGACCGATCACAATCGATTCATTGATTTCCTCCAACGATTCCACCTGTCGATAAATTTCAGCCGTGCCAATGCGCACGCCACCTGGGTTCAAAGTGGTGTCAGAACGGCCATAAATCACCATGCCACCTTGTTCAGTAATTTCAGCACGGTCTGAATGACACCAGATGTTGTCGTATTTGTCAAAATAGGCCGCTTTGTATTTTTCATGACCTGCATCGTTCCAAAAATATACCGGCATCGAAGGAAAGGCCAAGTCACAAGCCAATTCGCCGGGTTCGCCAATCACAGACTGCTGGTTTTCATCAAGGATTTTAACCGCCATACCCAAACCAAGACATTGCAATTGACCACGATAAACGGGCAAATTACTGTTACCCAAAGCAAAACAGGAACAAATGTCAGTACCCCCGGAAATTGAGGACAAACAGACATCGGCTTTGACATCATGATACACATAATCAAAACTTTCCGGCATCAAGGGTGAACCGGTCGAGAAGATGGTTTCCAAAGCAGACAAGTCATGGGTTTCTTGTGGTTTGATACCAGCTTTTTCCACTGCCGAAATCCACTTGGCCGAAGTACCAAAATGTGTGATGCCATGTTTATCAACCAAATCGAACAAGCGGTTGCCATTCGGATAAAATGGTGAGCCATCAAACAGCACCAAACTGGCACCCGTGGCCAAAGTCGAAGTCATCCAGTTCCACATCATCCAGCCACAAGTGGTGAAGTAAAACAGCCGCTTGCCTTCTGCGACATTGGCATGCAGCATCAGCTCTTTGAGATGTTGTAACAGAATCCCGCCAGCGCGATGGACAATGCATTTGGGCTTGCCCGTGGTGCCTGACGAATAGAGGATGTACAGAGGATGGTCAAACGGTACAGGTGTGAATTCAAGTTCGGCATCCGCATCGGTGCCAGCCAGCCATTGATTGAAATCGACTGTGCCAGCAGGCATATCCTTATCATGATCAACAAAATCAATAATCACCGTGTGTTCAATGCTCTCAATTTGCGCCACGATTTGTTCAACCTTGGCTAAACAATCATGGGTTTTGCCGTTGTATTCATAGGCATTGACGCTGAACAAAACCTTGGGCTCAATCTGCCCAAAACGATCCACCACACCATTGATGCCAAAATCAGGCGAAGTCGAAGACCACACAGCTCCGAGCGAAGTGGTTGCCAGCATTACGATAATGGTTTCCGGTATGTTGGGCATAAAACCGGCCACCCGATCACCTTTTTGAATGCCACAGGCTTTGAGTTTTTGTTGTACCTGAGCGACCTTTGAACGCAATTCATTGAAGCTCAAAGAACGCACATTGGCAGATTCAGACTCAAACACAATCGCGGTGTCCTCGCCCTGATGTTTCAGCAGGTTTTCCGCAAAGTTCAAAGTCATGCCCTTGAACCACTCAGCTTCAATCATGTGACCTTGATCAGCCAAGTCACAATCCGCTTCCTGATGATAAATCACCCCACAAAAATCAATCACCGCACGCCAAAACACATCCCGATGCGCAATAGAAAACTCATGCAAAGCTGCATAATCAGCAGCACCTGATATGTTTTTTGGCGACCCCTGCTGCTCACCCAAAAACGCACTGAATTGAGACAACTGACTGTCCGCCAAAAACCGCCCCGAAGGCTCCCAAAGAATCTGCTCTGCCATGAAATATAGAAAGTAATTTAAAACATCAATTCTAACAAGAATTCCATGAATTTTGCCGTTAAACTCAAACTAATTCTACGTGACCTTTGCTTTGTTTTAATAGATGCCAATTTTTCTATAGATAACACTTATAACACTTAAGGTTTTATCTTTGCATGTCAGTTTTTTAATAATTTATCATTGATTCTGGTACCACATAAGTACTCTTAATGTATACTCCAGAGCCTATAAAAAAAGACAGCTTTTGAGTATTTATGTCACTCATCTATAACATTCAGTTTCTGCGAGCAGTCGCTGCGATGGCAGTAGTTTTCTACCATCTGGTGATGCATTTTGATTATCAATGGTCTGTGTTGAGCCCCTTTTTCAGTTTTTTTTCACAGGTGGGTTATGCCGGAGTTGATGTCTTTTTTGTGATCAGTGGTTATGTGATGTGGCTAACCAGTCAAAAAACAAACCGTGCGGGTGAATTTATCTACAGCCGGTTAACCAGGATTTATTTTGGTTATTGGCCTTATTTTTTCATCACTTTTGCCTTGTTGTTTTATTTCACACCAAATTTAATAGACAGAATCGATTTAATGGGCTCGTTTTGGCTAACACAAACCAAACTTCATTTGTTATTACTGCAAGTTGCCTGGACACTTACTTACGAATTGTATTTCTATTTTAGTTTTTCTCTTTTGTTACTGTTGCCGAGGCGTTTTATGCCAAAAGTGGTTTGTTTTTTAATGATGTTTATCATTGTGATTCAAGGTTATCACATCATTTTTAATGACATGTATGCCATAGAAAAATTTCCACAAAATTCTTTATTCCTGTTGTTTTTTACCTCTCCTTTTTGTTTGGAGTTTTTAGTTGGTTGTTTGCTTGGATACTTTTTCGAAAAACATCGATTGAATCAAATGTGGTTGATTTTACTGGCTGCTACAGTGATTTTTGCTGCTGGTTATTATTATCAAAGCGTCTATTTGTTGCCCAATGCAATGATGTCTCAGGGGTATTATTTGCCTCAAAGAGTTTTATTTTGGGGAACAACTTCGGTTTTGGTGGTTGCCATTCTGATTGAGTTAAATTTGCGTGGCTTTGTGATCAGAAAACAATTGTCAAAACTTTTGGGAGGTGCTTCTTACAGCATTTATTTATCACACATGCCCATCATTTTCTTATTCAGTCAATTGGGTTATTTTTCAGATATAAAAACAACTGAGAAATTAGGGTTTGTCTTTTTTTCAGTGATTGCTGTGATATTAATCTACAGCATTTTTCACTATTTAGTCATAGAAAAACCATTAATGAAATTGGCTAAATTGGTGCGCTATAAGTTTTGGCCGTTGAGCGAATAGGATATTTAGAGCGCATATACTATGTGTTTTGGTGGGCATGGCCTACCAATCATGTTGAGGTGTTAATTTTTGGGTGAAATGAAGGCTCGGTTAATAATACCCATCAAGTCGATTTCATCCGGCAAACAACCATAGTTCAGGCCTCTGGATTGTTTTAGCCGAGATTCAATATAAGCATTGGCCACAAAATCAGGGGATTGTTTGAGCAGTTGGCAGGCGGCCATGGTTTTGGCCAGGCGTTCTACATAGAAACGAGCTTGTGACTCGTTGATTTTAGGTAAATCGGTGGTTAAGGCCTGAAGGTAAGCATCATAGGCATCATTTATACCCGTTGCAGAATGTAGTTCCTGCATAAAAGCGGCCAATGATTCCGGCTCTTTGTGCATGGCGCGCAGCACGTCCAGACACTGCACATTGCCACTGCCTTCCCAGATGGAATTAACCGGAGCTTCACGATACAATCGTGACAGAATGCTGTCTTCAATAAAACCCAGACCGCCCAGACATTCCTGTGCTTCTCCAATAAAACTGGTGGCTCGTTTACAAATCCAGTATTTGCCTACTGCCGTCATTAAACGCACCAAATCTGATTCACCGTTATCCAAAGCATCGG
>JAUHXW010000160.1 GCA_030426705.1 Gammaproteobacteria bacterium | reverse complement strand
TGGGTATCCTTAAGCTATCAATTTTAATGAAATAACAACTTATTACACTCAAACCACAAAGCCTGTTGAATCTATCAACGGGCTTTTTATTTTCTGCAATTCAACTGACTTCGTGAAAGCCAGCAACACATCGGAGTGTAGGCTTTAGCCGACCTCTTCTCAATCATTAAACCGGTTGACTGAAGTCAGCAACGCTAAATTACTGACTATACACTTCGACAAGCTCAGTGTGCTTAAACTTCAAGTCGGCTGAGTACTTCGACAGGCTCAGCATGCCACCTGTTGAAACCTCTTTCTGACTGGCACCAAACCCATAAAGAACACACTTCGACAGGCTCAGTGCGCTTATCTCCAGTCGGCTGAGTACATCGACAGGCTCAGCATGCCACCTGTCGAAGCCTATTTCAGACTGGTACGAAATCCATAAAGAATACACTTCGACAGGCCTAGTGCGCTTATCTTCAATTGACTGAAGTCAGCACTCCAAAACAACAACAGCTAATCACTTAAAGGGACCACCGGCGGCTCGCCGGCAACAACAGCTAAACGTTTTCTTAGGAGAGCTGCTGAGCAGCTCTCCATTGCTTACTGAATATTCAAAGGTATGGTCTTATTGGAGGGTTTATTCGCATGCTGTTTGAGCACCAGATAAAAACTGAGCAAAGCAGCAGCACACAAAGCCAGCCAAATACTGGCAAATAACGGCTGGCTACCAAACATCACGATTTGATAAAAACAACTGGCAATTAAATAGGCAATCCCGGTTGAATACAAGGCGGAAAATATCGCCCACTTTTTACCTGATTCTTTGGCAATGGTGGCTATCACAGTCACACAGGGAAAGTACAACAACACAAACAACAAATAGGCATATGCTGCCCAGGTGCTGGTGAATTTTTCCTGCAAAATACCAAATAACTGACTGGAAACGCCCTGGTTTTCTGCCATGGTTTCTGTTTCATCAATGGCCGTTAACGACAAGCCCAATGGATCCACCAAGGCATCTACCAAACCCGCCGTATTATCGGGTATGGTTTGCAAGGCTTCTTGTAACTGCTCCATGATGGTGGCATCGTTTTCTTCAACCGATTTGGAGTAAATGGCATCCAAGGAACCCACCATGACCTCTTTGGCCAATAAGCCAGTGAACAAGCCTACCACAGCAGGCCAATTGTCTTCATCTATACCCATGGGTGCAAACACCGGTGTAGCGATTTGAGAACCGGCTGCCAATAAAGATTCGTCAACATCAGTATTGCCCCAGGAAAAGTCTCTGCCTACAGAGGAAATCATTTGCAAAATAATCACAATGACTACAATGATTTTACCAGCATCGACGATGAAACCACGCAGTTTGTACCAAGTGGATTTCAATATATAAGCCACACCAGGGAATCGCCATTGTGGCAACTCAATCAAAAATGGATCCGGTTTTCCTGGCAAAATGGTTTTGCGCATCAATAAGCCGGTGCCCACTGCCACCAGAATTCCGGTCAAATACAGGGACAACACAATCAACGCCGCATGTTCAGTAAAAAATGCCGCCACAAACAGGGCATAAACCGACAATCTGGCACCACAGGACATGAATGGCGCCATCAAAGTAGTGATGATGCGTTCATCCTTCTTGGCCAATTGGCGCGTCGCCATCACCGCTGGTACATTACAGCCAAAACTGACAATCAGCGGGACGAAAGCCTTACCAGACAAACCAATCTTTTGCAGCCAGTTGTTCATCACAAATGCGGCTCTGACCATATAGCCCGACTCTTCCAGCAAAGTCAAAAACAGGAACAAGAAGCCAATCACCGGAATAAAGGTGGCGACCGTTTGAATACCTGCGCCCATGCCGTCAGCCAGGATGACTTTCACCCAATTAGGCAGACCAATGGCCGTTATCAATTGCCCCAAACCATCAATCAGCAAAGCACCCGTGGCAATATCGAAAAAGTCGACAAAAACCGCCGCCACATTGGTGGCAAAGAAAAACATCAGATACATCGCCAACATAAAGGCCAAAGTTCCGGTCAAAGGTCGGGTCAGCCAATGATCAATGCGACTGAATTCGCCTTTGGAGTTTTTAGATTTTTGCTTTTCCGCTTGCTTGCTCACACTGTTGGCCATGTCCATGGCTTGTTGAAAACGGGCATCAAAAATACGTTTACTTTCTTCGATGACGGCATCTGAAGTTTTTACATACGCTTTGAGTGCTTCGGCCCTTGATGCTGCTTCCGGCAATTCAATGTCTTCCGGCAGCGCTGTGTGTTGGTGCGCTTGTTGCGTATCGTGATTGATCAGTTGTGCAATGCAATCAAACAAAGCCGCCACACCTTGCTGGTTCACCGCAGTGGTGGTAATCACTGGACAACCGGTAAGTTGCGACAATTTATCTGTGTCAATGATTTTACCGCTGGCCGCGCGCTCATCATCCATGTTCAAAACCAACACCGTCGGCACATCCAGATCCAGCACTTCAGTGGTGAGAAACAGACAGCGTTCCAGATTATTGGCATTGATGACATTCACATAGACATCAATATCACCCTGGTCAATGGCTTGTTTGACCACCAATTCGTCTTGCGACAATTCAGCCAAAGACAAACCATAAATGCCGGGTAAATCTATCAGGGTGAACTGGGTGTTGTTGCGAATCAGCTTGGCCTTGGATTCACTGACCGTGACACCTGCCCAATTCCCAGTTTTTTTGTTTTGCCCGGCAAGCGCGTTAAACAAGGTGGTCTTGCCACAGTTGGGGTTGCCAATCAGGGCGACTTTGGCCATGTGAGTCACAATGTATTCAGCTTAAATCAGTGAAACAGAAATGGAATTGATTAAATCAGGTCCGACAGCGATGTTGCCAAATGGGGTTTTGACCACAGCACCGTGTTTATACAAAGCCGTCAGTTCAATCATCATGCCAATACCCAAACCCATCAAAGTCAGTTTTTGACTCATTGACTCTGAACAAACATTCTTACAAATTTGATAAGTACGACCCGCTTTGGCCTTGGATAATTGGACTGCCTGTGGAATTTGCATGGATGATTCGGGCTTTGCAGACATGATTAATCTTAATCTAAATAATAATAGTTCTCATTATTGGTCATACTTGGTAAATAATCAAGTCTTTTGATTGAAAAAAACAGTAAGTTTGACCGAAGTCAAACACTGAAATAGACAGGCTTATCTTGCGCTTTTATCTTTAAACACTATTTATTGGTTTAAAGGAGTTCATTTTGTTAAAATTGCCTGTTTACACAGTCGTCTTGCTACTGCCTGGACAAAGCTTTTATCAAGCAAGACGAAATTTGACATAGCGCCCAAAACAATGATTTTTGACCAACGGCGCTAGCTATATAACAACAACCGGATTCATAGATGATTGGACACATTCAGGAATTGATTGAAAATGCCCTCGAACATTTGCAGGCCAAGGGCGAATTTGATCTGGAAAACATACCCACAATTAACATAGAAAGAACGCGTGACAAAAAACATGGGGATTACGCTTCCAATGTGGCTTTAACACTGGCCAAACCATTGAAATCAAACCCACGCGCCATCGCGGAAAAAATCATTTCCGAACTGGCCAGTTCGAGTCATGTGAGCCGGGTTGAAATCGCTGGTCCCGGATTCATTAATTTTTACCTGACCAATGCCTGCCGTTTGCAGGTGATTAAACGCATCCTTAAACTGAAAGAGGATTTTGGCAGCAGTAAATTGGGCGAAGATCAAAAAATCACTGTTGAATTTGTTTCCGCCAATCCAACAGGGCCATTGCATGTGGGTCATGGCCGTGGTGCCGCCTTTGGTTCCAGCTTGACCAATATCCTGAAAAAAGTCGGCTACGATGTACATGCCGAATATTATGTCAACGACCACGGACGGCAAATGGACATCCTCGCCACATCGGTGTGGTTGCGCTATCTGGAACTTTGTGGTGAACCGATTACCTTCCCGACCAATGGGTACAAAGGCGACTACATTGTCGATATAGCCCGTTGCGTTCGTTCAAAATATGGTGATGACTTACGCCATGCTCAAAGCGAGGTATTTGCCCAGGTCAGTCCTGATGAACCCGCTGGTGGCAGCAAAGAACAACACATTGATGACTTGATTGTGAATGCCAAGGACATTCTCGGTAAAGGCTATCAAAAGATTTTTAAAAAAGCTCTCGACAGTATTTTATCGGGCATTGAAAATGATTTGGAAGATTTCAATGTGCATTACGATGAATGGTTTTCTGAAAAATCATTGCACAAAGGTGATACCATCGAAAGAGCGATGGCCAAATTGGCGGAATCTGAACATCTGTACAAAAAAGAAGGCGCCTTGTGGTTTAATGCCACCCACTTCGGTGACGAAAAAGACCGAGTGGTGATGCGTGAAAATGGTTTGAAAACCTATTTTGCTTCTGATGTGGCCTATTTACTCAACAAGTTTGAACGGGGTTTTGAGAAGTCCATTTACGTGTTTGGTGCCGATCATCACGGTTATATTCCACGATTGAAAGCCGCCACCAAGGCGATGGGCTTTGATGCCGACAAGATTGACATATTATTAATTCAATTTGCCCACCTGTTTAAAAGTGGCAAAAAAGTTCCTATGACAACTAGAGGTGGTCAGTTTGTTACATTGAAAGAGTTAGTTTCTGAAGTGGGCTGTGATGCCTCACGTTTTTTCTATGTGATGCGCTCACACGAGCAGCATTTGGATTTCGATATGGACCTGGCCAAATCGCAGTCTAATGACAACCCGGTTTACTACATCCAATACGCCCATGCCCGTATTTGCAGCATCATGCGCAAGCTCACTGAACAAAACATGATGCACAATGTCGAAATTGGTCATGTGGCGGTCGAGTTACTGGTCGAGGAACAGGAACTGGATTTGATCAAAGCCTTGTCGCAATACCCTGAAGTGATTGAAAAAGCGGCCACCAGTTATGCCGTACACACGGTTGCCAATTACCTGCGTGAGTTGGCGCAGTTATTCCACAGTTATTACAACGCTCATCAAGTGCAAGTAGATAACGAAAACTTACGCAACGCCCGGTTAAACTTATGTTTGGCCACGCGCTACGTGTTGGCGGATGGCTTGAGATTATTGGGCTCATCGGCGCCCGAAGAAATGCGGCCTGAGGACAGAAAAGAAACATGACCAAGAAAAAAACCGTGCGCAAAACCTCCAAGAAAAAAACCACCCGAACAGCTGGTCACAAAAGACCGATTCCAGGCTGGATAATTTTGGTGTTTGGCATGCTTTCCGGCTTGTTGATTGGCCTGTTTATTTACCTCAAAGGCTGGGTGCCTGAACCCATCCAAAATACCCAACAACCGGTACCCGGCATTGCCAAGGAAGCCACACCTCCCGTGGAAGACGTCAGTCAAAACGTTTCCAAAAAACCAGACTACGACTTTTACTCAGTTTTACCAGAAATGGAAGTGGTGATCCCCAAGGAGGAACTGGAACAGCAAGCCGCGCGCGACAGTAAGGAATATTCATACATCCTGCAAATTGCCTCATTCAAAAACCAGCAAGATGCCGAAGAACTGAAAGCACGCATCGCTTTCTCAGGACAAATTGCGTACATCCAGTCTATTGACGTGAATGGCACCGAATGGCACCGCGTTCGCGTAGGACCTTTTGACTCCAGCCGCGAAGCCGACAAACAAAAAAGACAATTAGAACAAAACGGCCACAAAGCCCTTGTTCTGAAAGAAACCAAATCATAGGTGAAAACATGAAAAAAATAATTTTGCTCATCGCATTGACCAGTTTAAATTTGAGTTTTGCTGAAAATCTCAAAGGCACATATGTTTTGCCTGCAGTTGATATTGCAGCAGAAAAAAACAAAGCCATGGCCTCAAAAGATGTGCCTCTGAAATATGCCGCAGCCACTGAAATAGACGACATTTATCACCTCAAAGGCAAAGAGAGCCAAGCCGGCCAATGGATTCAAAAATTTGATCGCAGCTGGGAATATCACCTGCGTTTAGAGTCAAAAAATGCCACCAGTTTAAATGTGGGGTTTACTGATTTCTTTTTACCTCATTCTGCAGAACTATGGGTTTCCACCGATGACCAAAGCATCAATCGCGGACCCTATAACGACACCTACAACAAAAACCACGGTTTTTTCTGGGTTGGGGACGTACCAGCAGACCACATGAACATCAAAATTACGGTCAGTGATAAGGAAAAACAATACCTGTCATTCAATGTGAATAAAATCACCCGCGGATTTCATAAGTTTTGGGAAGAACCTTCTTATATGTTAAAGAGTGGTAGCTGTAATGTGGACGTAGCCTGCCCAGAAGGAGATGATTGGGAGGCAGAAATCAATTCAGTTGCCGTATATGGGTATGGAGGGCAATACCAGTGTACAGGACAATTACTCAATAATACTGCACAGGATGGTAAGCCGATTTTTTCTACAGCCAACCATTGTGGGTTTACTTCTGGCAACACCAGTGCCAATCAAAACCATGCAGCTTCATTCTTTTTTCTCTGGAATTATCAATCTCAAACCTGTCGCGCACCCGGCTCTTCTCAAAGTGGAATAGTAATTTCAAGAAGTGGCTTTAACGATCGACAATCTGGAGCGACTTATCTGGCATCTAACCCTGCCAGCGATTTTGCATTGGTTGAGCTTAATCAAGCACCAAGCCCCAATTATGGCGTCGAATTTTCAGGTTGGGATAGATCAGATATAGCTCCTAACAGCGCAGTTGCCATTCACCACCCCAATACAGATGCGAAAAGAATCAGTTTTGAAAATGACCCTTTGGTTTTTGCAGGGGGATTGGGCAATACCACACCAGGCGCAAGAACACATTTAATGGT
>JAUHXW010000159.1 GCA_030426705.1 Gammaproteobacteria bacterium | reverse complement strand
GAGTCACAAAGCCTGTTGGCCGATTTTCTGCTATATAAATTCGGCCTTCTCGAAATGCCGCATATGTGTAATCTTGATCACCATCGTTATCAAAATCTCCTTCACCTAGATAATATGCCCCATCCGGAAAATTTTCCCAAACGACTGTTTCTTGGTTTGATACACCAGTAGAATACAACAGGTTTCGGTTTTCGTAATAGGCTTGGGTGAGGATTTGGGGTGGTTGGTTTTGATCGTATGTGGCTACATTAACCGTGACATAGCCATCACGGGTGTTGGCGATGAGTTGTCGGTTGAGATTGCCGGTTAATTCGTGGGTGTAAATGTTTCCGGAGTTGCTGGCAACACTCACCAGTTCAGTTTGTTGGTCATTATCAATATCGGCACAGTGGAGGGCGTTGGCGCCGAGGAGGTTGTTGTCGATGGTATTGGGTATGAATTGGTTGTTGCCAGTGTTGGTAAATAGGTAAACGGTGTCTACACCCGTTGCGGAAACAGCGAAATCCATCAGGTCATCGTTGTTGAAATCACATTCGGTGATGAAGCGGGTGCCAATCATTCTGTTGCTGATCAGGTTTTCAGCAAAAACTGCGTTTCCAAGGTTGGAATATAGCCTGACTGAATCATCACCCGAAGATGCCAACAGGATGTCAGGGAAGCTGTCGTTGTTAAAATCATTGATTTGCAGTTTTCTGGGATTTTGTGCAGCAGATGAGATAATTTGGGTTTGATATGTACCGTTTGCCTGTTGCAGGTGGAGCAACAGTTCATCGTTCTCAAAAGATACACTGACCACATCCACTAAACCATCCTGATTGAAATCTGCGGCTTGGGCGTCAGTAGGAAGAACAACGGCAGTGGCAATGGTTTGTTTGTTGTAGCCCTGTTCGTCTTTAATCAAAACTATGACTTCATGGGTTGCTATTGAAGGCAGCAAAAAATCGGTTTGACCATCCTGATTGATGTCTGTCGCAGTTACTCGATAAATGCCAGGGACTTCCTTTGAGATGTATTCCTGTTCAAATTGATAGCCGCCTTGGTTGATATAGGCTCGCAGGTGGCCATCATCAATTGAAGCCGAAACCACATCCATTAAACCATCCTGGTTAAGATCAACCGGTATGCTGTCAACAATGCCCACTTGCGACGGGCCGTGGATGTCTTCAATGATCCAGCCATTGGCAGCGATTTGTGCTTTTGAATTGGCAAAAATGACCAACAAGCCCAACAGATAACAATATCTCATTTTGATTAAAACACTTTTCACTTTTTAGACCAAATTCACCAAAACCTCACCACTTCGATTTGTTTTCGATCCCGATATACAATGGATTACCCAATCAAGTTGGGTAATGACGTGATTTGGTTGGTTTTTCATTGGTATCAAAATACCATGATTAAGTGTAAATTTCCGTGATTTTTCCTGAAATTATGAATTCAAACTTTGTAAAAAATCCAACGCATCTTGCCTTTCATGAGTTTGTTGCATTTCTGGCAGCGAGTTCAAAAACGCTTTACCATAGCTTTTACTGGTGATTCTGCGGTCGCAAATCACCAGAACACCTTGGTCTTTTTCACCTCGAATCAATCGTCCAGCGCCTTGTTTTAAGCTGATAATGGCTTTAGGCACCTGGAAATCAAAAAAGGCTTTACCGCCGTTTTTGTTGATGTGCTCAATTTTCGCTTTCAGCACCGGCTCTCCCGGATGGGCAAAAGGCAATTTATCGATAATCACACAACTTAAACTGGTTCCTGACACATCCACGCCTTCCCAAAAACTGGCCGCTCCCAGCAACAAGCCATTGCCAGCTTCACGAAAGTCTTCCAGCATTTGATTGCGGTCCTGGTCTCCTTGCACAAAAATAGGGAGATCTTCCAAATGGTTGCGAAAATGATGAGCGGCCATTTGCAAAGAACGGTGTGATGTGAACAAAAAGAACACCCCGCCTTGAGCAGCGTTAATGATGGGCGTTACATATTCAAACATGGCTCGATTGAATTCGTAATCATTGGGTTCAGGCAAAGTTTTTGGTAACAACATCAGCGCCTGTTTCTGGTAATCAAATGGACTGTCCAGCAACAAAGTTTCAGCTGCATTAAACCCTGTTTGTGACTGAAAGTGTGAAAATGTACCATCAACCGCCAAAGTTGCTGAGGTCAGCACCCAGCTGGTTTCCAAAGGCGCCCGAAATTCTGTCAAAGGGTCGGCTATTTCCAATGGGGATTTGTGCAAGGCGAAGTACTTTTCCCTGGCTTCAAACCAGTAAACATAATTGGGTTCACTCTGCTGCATCATGTCTTCCAGCAGCATCACCAATGCATCGAGTCTGAGGTAACAATTTTGTAAGCCGTTACTTTGCACCACCAAAGGTTCAACCGCAGATAGCAACAATTTCATTTGATGCAGCAGTAAATCAAAGGTTTCAATGATGATTGGGGTTTGAAACAAGCGCTTTGTGCTTTCTCGTTCTGGCATTTGACTCATGGCCAAGGTGGCATCACGCAAGGCCCGTTTCATTTGTTCATGGGCATCAGCAATGGCAGCAAAGGCCGCATCCACCTCACCGGCTTCGGTCATCAGGTCATTGAGGATTTCATTACACTGCCTGGAACTGAATAATTGACTGAAAAAACGTCCGGCTATTTCTGGTATTTGGTGCGATTCATCCAATACGATGACATCTGCTTTGGGCAATAACTCACCAAAACCGCCTTGTTTAATCGCCATATCAGCAAACAACAAATGATGATTAATCACCAACAAATCAGCATCCAGCGCTTTGCGACGTGCCTTGTACACAAAACACTCATTGTAATGGTCACATTCTGCGCCCAAACAATTTTCTGGTGTGGAAGATAGGTTAGCCAAAACCATCCGGTTTTCAACCTGATTGATGAATTCAGCGATTTCGCCACGAACTGTGTGATGAATCCAGTTGTTCAGGTATTTAAACAGTGATTTGTTTTCAGGAAAACGACTGACGGGCATCAAGCTGGCTTTGTGGTAGCGGTGTAAACACAAATAATTATTGCGGCCTTTGAGCAATCTGACTTTGGGTTTGATGCTCAAAACTTCGAGGATTTTGGGGATGTCCTTGGTGAACAACTGGTCTTGCAGGGTTTTGGTTCCTGTTGAAACAATGATTTTTTTGTTAGACAGCAATGCCGGTAATAAATAGGCAAACGTTTTGCCCGTTCCCGTGCCTGCTTCTGCAATCAGCACCGATTGAGCATCAATCACATCCGCAATTTTTTCTGCCAGTTTGATTTGTTGTGGACGGGTTTTGAACTCCGGCAATTGTTGTTTAAACAATCCGTTTTCACCCAATACTTCCTTGATATCCATGTTCAGAATCTTTGTGGTGCAGGCTGTGTACAATCGCTGATGGATTCGAGGGCCTGTGCTTGGGCAGTAACATCATTCAACATTTCTGCCGCCAAAGCCAAAGTTCTTCTCGCTCGTTCGCAAATTGAACCTCTTGAGGGTCCTTGATTGACCACCCTGTTGGCCCAGTCAAAGGATTCTCGATAATTACCTTCAGCAAGATATAATTCGGCCAAATGTTGCTGCACCATAGCTGAAGCCGGACTGATACTCAAAGCCCTTTTTACCGTCAATATGGCCGCTTCAACTTGACCATTTTGTTGTTGTATTTCAGCCTCTTCGAGTAGAATTTGTACCGCTTCTGGAACCATGGGTGCAATTTGAATCACCGAATCTTCATGTTCAGACGGGTCACGAACCTCATCATTGATGTCGATGGGTTTTCTTTGGCTACAGCTGCTTAAAAAAATCAGGCCAAAAACAGCTAATCGAATATTAAATTTCATAGCGGCTCATCTTAGCTTTTCCAGTTAGTTTGGACAAGCCCACATGATCACAAGTTCATGAACAGATGCGCCCACAAAACCAAAGCGCCGCTACTGCCTGAATAAGGTGTTGGGCTGTTGTCATCCTTACCCACCCAAACCGTGGCAAGCAGGTCCTGATTGAACCCTGTAAACCAACTGTCTCTGCCCGCATTGGTGGTGCCGGTTTTACCAAACAAAGGACCAGGCAAATTAAATTTATTTGAAATGGATTGAGCCGTTCCTCTGGTTGTGATGGCATACAGGGCTTGGTTGATTAAATCTATGTTGGCAATACCTATGGCTGGTTTTTGTTGGTGTTTACTGCGACTGAGCAGTCGGTTATCAGCATGCGTGATGAAATTGATTGCCAAAACTTGTGTATGCTGTCCCCTCGATGAAAACAGCGTGAACAAGTGTTGCACCTCAAAAGGCGTTAAATCTATCGCGCCGAGAAACAATGATGGATGTCTGCTGCGGTTGACATTCAAGCCCAATTGATTCAAAAAGTTAATCAGTTTTTTTAAACCAACTTTCAGTCCCAAATCTACAGTCGCCTGATTTCTTGAATGTACCAAAGCTTCTTTGGCTTCTATAGTACCCCAGCTTTGTTTGTCCCAGTTATCAGGCTCCCACAAGCTGCCATCATCGGTGGTTATTTGCACAGGTTCATCCTGCAATTGATCTTGTAAATCAAAGCCTGATAAAGTTTCAAGGCCAGCCAGGTATACAAAGGGTTTAATCAACGAACCAATCTGACGCTTGGCCAACAAAGCCCTGTTGTAATGAGAACGGGCATTTTTAGAACCGCTGATGGCTTTGAGTTCAGCATTTTGCGCACCACTGACGACAATGGCGCTTTCAACCTCTGAAGACAACCATTGGCTGGTTTTTTGCGAGGTTTGGGTGGTTTTGTATTGGATATAAGGATCAAGAAAAGTAAAAATTTTCAAGCCTTTTTGCTTCAAATCAGCTTGTTTCAATTGAGATTTCAACTGCATTTTGACCACATCCATATAATCAGCAAATTCAGCCTTGATGGTGCGGTGGTTGGTCAGTCCCAAAGGCTGTTGTACCGCTTGTTGCCACTGGTTGGAACTGATGATGCCGGTATCTCGCCAGACATTCAACACCAGGTTCCTGCGCTCCAACGCCCGTTGTTTTTGTCGGAAAGGGTTGTACCAGGACGGCCCTTTGATGATGCCAACCAACAACGCCTGTTCAGGCAGGCTCAGTCGATTCACATCTTTGGCAAAATAATAGCTCGCGGCTTCTGCCACACCATGAATCGACACCTTGCCATCCTGGCCCCAATAGATTTCATTGAAGTACATTTCAATGATGTCTTTTTTGCTGAGTTTGTCTTCCAACAAAGTAGCGGCCAGTGCTTCATGCAATTTACGCAAAAAACTGTTGTGGTTGTAATGTAACTTGTTTTTAACCAGTTGTTGGGTGATGGTGCTACCGCCCTGTACCACTTCTCCTGCCATCAGATTTTTATAGGCTGCACGCATGATGCCCGTCCAGGAAACACCATGATGGTGGTTAAAATCCCGGTCTTCAACGGCTTGCAGGCCTTTGACCATGGTCTCTGGAATTGCTGATATTTTTACGGGTTGACGACTTTCCAGGCTTGATGAAAAAAAGTGACCAATCACTTTGGGTTCAAGGCGATAAATGGCCGGTGTCATTTGGCTGACCTTACCATCTGACAAGGTTATTTTGATTCGTTTTGGTGAACTGGTTTGATCAGTAAAGACAAAGCCCTTGCTGTAGATGTCAAAACTGTTTTGATAAATCTGATATTGGCCCAGCTTTGGGGTTGAACTGACTTCCTGATAACCCAATAAATCCAACTCAAAGACCAACGCTTCGGGCGTCAATTGCTTTCCTGCATACAGCTCCAAAGGCCTGGCATAAACCACCGATGGAATGTCCCATTGTTCACTGACAATGGTATTAGTGACATGGTTGATATAAAGGAACCAGGGAATGATTAATCCAATGGACAAACCAAATAAATACAACAACCCCCGATACAACCATTTACCATATTTCTTTTGAGATGCTTTTGACTTGCTTTGGCGACTCACAAATTTTCTGACCTCATAAAACCCGACCAACTTCACAAAAAAAGTTGGGCCATGTTAACATGAGATTAAACCTTTAACCGTACAATAAACGCTTTTTGAACTACTGAGGACAATGAAATGAAATTCAAAAATTTACTTATCTCTACTTGTGTTTTTGCCGGATTTGCTCAGGCTGACACCACCTTGATTTATAACGATGACAACGGCAAGGAACAAAGCCGTATGTTGTTAACCGATGGCAAAGTTAAGATGGTCAGTTCAGCTGAAGTTGACACAGCCATCATTTTTGATGCCAGTCAAACCGCATTTACCATCATCAATCACAGTGACAAGTCTTTTATGGTATTTGGTCAAAAGGAGATTGAAGCCCTGGGCGATGTTTCGAAAATGATGGATAAAATGATCAATGAACAACTCGCCCAGTTGCCTGAATCACAAAGGGAGCAAATGCGTGGCATGATGGAGTCAATGATCAAAAAGCAAATGCCAAAACAAGCGCCCATGCCGAAATACATAAAAAGCGGTGACACCAGTTCCTATAATGGCTTCGATTGTGAAATTGTCATCAAGGAATCCAAAGGCGCTAAAGATGGTGAATTTTGCGTGGCCAGTTACAGCAAGCTGGGTATTTCTGCTACTGAATACGGCGCGGTGGCCGCTTTTATGAAAGTGGCTGAAAAGCTGGCGTCACAATTTGGTCAGGATCAAAGCATGAACTTTGAAGCCATTGGACAGGTGGTCCCGGTTTATTATGATATGGACTCACAAAAAGGGGCATTGACATCAATCAGTAATGACGATTTACCTGCAGCCACATTCCAAGTACCTGATGACTATAAGCAACAATCATTACCCAAAGAACTGTTTTGAGAGACCTTTACTCGATTCGTGAACAAAGATAAAAAGCTTAAA
>JAUHXW010000158.1 GCA_030426705.1 Gammaproteobacteria bacterium | reverse complement strand
AACAAGCCAAAGAAAAAATCGCCTCGGCCATTTAGGTTGCTTATATATATTAGCAACAGTCTTCCTTAAGTCACCTTATCAACTTATAATATTCAACCATGACTTCGATTAAAAAAATATTTACGCTTATCATTGTTCTGGTTCTGCTGGTGATTGCCATTGCTGTCAGTAGTTTAAATGCTGATCGGGTTGTTCTTGATTTACATTGGTATCAATTGAATTGGCCTTTGGGTTTTACCTTGTTGTTGTTTTTAAGTTTGGGTGTGTTACTGGGTGTGATGTTGGGATGGTTTTTCTGGACTTGGCCTGCCCACCGCGAAAAGATGCATTGGAAACGAAAATACCATCAATTGGAACAATCACATGAAAAGGAAGTGGCTGATTTGCAACAAAAAGTGCTTCAGGAAAACAGTCAAGAACAGGCCAAACTTCCATGAACAACCCCATATTATGGACATCAGTGGCATTGCTGGTCGGTGTCTTAATGGGACTTTATCTGGCTTTGATTCTGAAGTCCTCTAATACCAAGCGCAAGTTTGAACAGCTCAATCATCGTTATTTCAAAGGATTGAATTACCTGTTGAATGATGAGTCTGATAAGGCCATTGATGTTTTCATTCAACTGGCGGAAACCTCTCATGAAACTTTTGAGCCACAATTGGCACTTGGGAACTTGTATCGGCGTAAGGGTGAAGTTGATCGAGCCATAAAACTTCATCAAGCGCTGATTGCCAAAGCGGAATTGCCTGAACGATATCGAACCAGAGCCTTATTGGCCATTGGCAAAGATTACATGAGTGCAGGGCTGTTGGATCGCGCTGAAGTTTTGTTTTCAGAATTGGTTGAAATTGAAGCGCATACCCCTGAAGCTTTGCAGTCATTGGTGGAAATTTACCAACAAGAACAGGATTGGTTACAGGCCATTAAATCAGCCAGCCGTTTTCAAAGTGCCACCAACCGCAACATGAGTCGACCAATTGGACATTTTTATTGTGAATTGGCTGAATTGTCTTTGGCACAAGGTGACGAAGTTGAAGCTGAAAAATACCTGGCTTCGGCTTTACGAGTTGATAAAAAATCAATCCGTGCCCATCTGATTTGTGCGCGCATCAACCAATCCAATAAAAAACACCAAAATGCCATTGATGAATTTGATTTGGCCATAAAGGCAGACCCATCGTATATACCCGTTTTTATAGATGACATGGCCGCTTGTTATCTGGCTATAAAACAAGGCGAGCAGTTGGAGCAAAAGCTGCTGCAATTGATGGATCAGTACCGGGGTGTTTCACCAGTGATGACTCTGGCTGACTATTATGCCAAAGTTAAAGGTGTCGATGCGGCAGCTGATTTCTTGAGTGAGCAGTTGAAGAAAAGAGCATCGTTTAAAGGGTTGGACGCTTTGTTGGAATTAAGTGACCAGCAAGATGCCAAGTTGAAAAATTTTGACTACATAGATGTTTTGCGAGAATTGATTGCCAAATTATTAAAAGGCAAACCGAAACTGAGGTGCAGAAAATGTGGATTCGGTGCACAGTCATTGCATTGGCAGTGCCCAAGTTGTAAGCATTGGGGTGTGGTAAAACCTATTTATGGGCTTGAGTCTGAGTAATCACTTACTGCTGGTTGGTGTCAATGCAATGGTGGTTTCTTTGCTATTGAGTTGGTACGCCTATGGTTCAAAACTGGCGGTAACTGATGAATCCAATGAGCGCAGTTTACACCAGGGCAAAGCGGTAACTGGTGCTGGTATTTTTATGTTCCTGCCACTTTGTCTGTCAGTTATATTTGTATTTCCTGACTTTGTAACGTCCTATTTGTTGTTGTTAATGACTTTACTGGGTTTTGCAGATGATAAATTTGATTTGTCGTTCAAACTCAGGTTGTTTATACAAGTTTTGTTGGCTGCTGTTTGTTTGATTTATTATGGTTTTGATACAAATCTTTGGTCATTATTTTTGCTGATTGCTGCCATATGGTGGATTAACTTGTTCAATTTTATGGACGGTGCCAATGGTATGGCTGGATTACATGGTTTGATAACCCTGAGTTTCTATGGAGTGGTTTTTTATCAACATGATGCATTGAATTTTATCATCAGTTCTGGGGTTGTTATCATTCTGATTTATTTGATTTTTAATGTGGTATTGAAAAAATTATTTATGGGGGACTCGGGCAGTTTGCCCATGGCTTTTTTGCTGGTTGTGTTGGCGTTATGGTCAATCCAATCTGGATGGCTAAGCTATTGGCAAGTGGCCATCATTCATGCGGTTTTTATCACCGACGCTACTTTGACTTTGTTGGTTCGTTTGTACCGCAGAGAAAATATTACTCAGGCACATGCTTCGCATTTGTATCAGCGGTTGATTAAAAATGGCGCGACTCATGTAAAAATCTCTGGTTGTTATGCGGTTGTCACCTCACTGTTGTGTGTTGTGGCTATCGTGATTGGAAATCTCACATTCGTTGTGCAGTTAAGTGTCTTGTTTCTGATATATGCCATTTTGCTGGTTATTTTTATGAAAACTTTCAGTTTACAGCGCTAAAATACCCAACATGTTAAATCGAGTCCTACATTTACGCATTGCTGTTGTTTGCCATGATTCATTCATGGTGTGGCTGGCGTGGATGCTCGGTTTTCTGATTCGTTACAGTATTTGGCCACAGTCACCAGATTTGGTTTTTTGGTCAACTGAAATTTTGGCGGTTATTTTGATTCAAGGCGTTATCAGCTTCATGTTCAATATGTACCGTGGATTGTGGCGTTTCGCCAGTATGCCTGATTTGTTGAATCTGGTGAAGTCCGCAACAGTTGGGACCTTGGCCATTACTCTTTTTTTCTTCTTTTTCAATAGGTTAGAAGGTATTCCTCGCAGTGTTTTACTGATGTATCCCTTTATTTTGGTGATTCTTTGGGGGGTGCCCAGAATTTCTTACCGGATGTGGAAGGACAAGTATTTCAACTTAAAAAGTCAGTCCATGCCGCGTGCCATTGTCATTGGCGCTGGCAACATTGCTGACTTGTTTATCCGCAATGCCGCCAGCAACAAATCCTGCCATGTGATATTTATTATTGACGACAGCTCGGCTTATAAGGGAGCGCAATTGCGTGGTGTCAAAATAAAATCAGGACTCAATCAGTTGCAACAATTGGTCGAAGATTGCAACATTGACATGGTCATCATCGCTAAGCAAAACCCCAGTGCAGAACTGATTAAAAATGTGGTTGATCAATTGGCTGACACCGAATGCAAAATCAGAGTGGCGCCAGATCCAGATGACTATGATAACAATCTGGTTAATTTCAACCACCTGCAACCATTGACTGTTGAAGACTTGTTGGGTCGTGAAAAAGTCGAACTGGATTGGAATGAAGTAGCAGGGTACATCAAAAACAAATCAGTCCTGGTGACCGGTGGTGGTGGGTCTATTGGTTCAGAACTGTGTCGGCAACTGGCCAGATTTGGCGTCAGCAGGTTAACTATTGTTGACCATTCTGAATTTAATTTATATGCCATTGACAAGGAACTACATGAAACTGAATTGGTGGTGAATTCTCACCTATGTGATGTGACCAATCATGCTCATCTGTTTCATTTGTTCAAACAAGCCAAACCAGATTTGGTGTTTCATGCGGCCGCTTATAAACATGTACCACTGTTGGAAGAGCATGCCTGCGAAGGTTTTCTGAATAATGTAATGGGCACCAAAAATGTTGCCGATTGTTGTGCTGAATTTGCTGTTGAAAAAATGGTGCTGATCTCTACCGATAAAGCGGTTAATCCACACAGTGTGATGGGTGCCACCAAACGTTTAGCCGAAAAGTATTGCCAATATAAAAATGAAACCACCCAAACCGAATACCTGACTGTGCGATTCGGTAATGTGCTGGGGTCAGCGGGTTCAGTGGTACCGTTGTTTGAAAAACAAATTGCTGAAGGTGGTCCCGTGACAGTAACCCATGAAAAAATCGAAAGGTATTTCATGACCATCGAAGAAGCTTGCCAATTGATTTTACAAAGTCTGGTTTTAGCAGATGACAACGATGTATTGGTGCTTGATATGGGCCAACCAGTTAAAATCATGAATCTTGCAGAGCGAATGATCGCCTTGTCAGGTAAATCAAAAGAGGTTAGTATCAGCATCACGGGCTTACGTTCCGGAGAAAAGCTGTACGAAGAGTTGCATTACGATATAGAAACCTTAACACCCACCCGTGTGAAAAAAATCAGTGCCGTCAAACATCGAAAAAAACAAACTGCGCAACTCTCAAAAGGTATTTTGGACGGACAACAAGTTGCACAAAAATTTGAACAGGATCACTTGCTTAAAATTTTGAGTAAACTGGTGCCAGAGTTCAAAAAAAACGATTTAAAAGTGGTCGAAGACTTACCCGATAACATCAAACAAAACACATGAAAAAAATAACCAAAGCCGTCTTTCCGGTTGGAGGCATGGGCACGCGCTTTTTGCCTGCTACAAAATCCATTCCCAAGGAATTATTGCCGATTATTGATAAACCGTTGATTCAATATGCGGTAGAAGAAGCCGTAGAGGCGGGTATTACTACGTTGATTTTCATCACCAGTGCCACCAAGCATGCCATCAGCGATCATTTTGACCCCATGCCTGATTTAAGGGCTCAGTTTATAAAGCAAGGCAAACATCATTTAGCTGAAAAATTGGATACACTGCCTTTAGAAATTCAACGTGTGTTTATTCCACAAGGACAACCGTTGGGATTGGGTCATGCGGTATTACAAGCAGAAAGTTTGATTGAGGAAGATGAGATGTTTGCTGTTTTGTTGGCTGATGATTTCATCGAAGCAGATAGTAATCCACTCAGTTGCTTGATTGAACATGCGCATCAGCAACAAAAAGCCACCATCAGTGTCGAACAAGTAGCCGCTGACCGCATCAGCAGTTACGGCGTGATTGGTGCGCAAGCCTGGCATGATGATTTGGCTCAAGTCAGTGAAATCGTTGAAAAACCCAGTGTTGAAAATGCGCCATCCGATTTTGGCGTCATTGGTCGTTACGTGTTACCCCATTCAATTTTTCAGCGTTTGCGTCACACAGACATGGACCATAACCGGGAAATACAATTGACGGATGCCTTGAAACAAACGTTGCAGGATGAAGGATTGCAAGCTGTAAAACTGTCAGGTCAAAGGTTCGATTGCGGTTGCCAGGAAGGTTTTGTTATGGCCAATTTACATGTGGCCATGGAAAATCCTGATTTAGCAAAAAAAATTAAACAGTCAATAAAGTGAATGAAACCAAATTAACTGCTTTATGAATATCAAGTGCACACATTGCAAGCAACCGACAATAGCTAAGAAATGGTTGATATTGTCGGTTTTATTGCCCTTTGTTTTTATTTTTGTTCAAATTAAATGTGGTCGTTGTAAAAAAGAACAGGATTATGAATTAAATATTCATTTTTTGTGGTCTTTATTGATTGAAATATTGCTGCCTGTGACTTTGGTTTTGATTGGTATTTATTTGTTTGTTTTTGTAAATGGTCATCTGATACTCATGTGGACCATTGCAGTTGTTTTGTTTTTGTGTTTTTGGTTTCTCAGGCTTTTGGTATATCTAAAGAAGTATGGATAAGGTTTTTATTGCGCAGGCTTGTTTACCAATTCGTCAATTAATTTCAAATCTTCTGCATTGAAGTCAGGAATTGATGGATACTGACACTTCATTTTCTTTAACCGTGTTTTGATGATGTCTGCACAAAGTGCACGCATTTGATCTTTGTTATCAGCGGGGATGACATACCATGGGGCAACCGCCGTTGATGTTTGTTTGAGCATGGTGTTGAAGGCTTTTTGGTATTTATCCCACAACTTGCTTTCCTTGAGATCTCCCGTATTGAATTTCCACTGTTTTTCCGGTGTGGCATAACGGCTGATAAAACGGCGGTGTTGTTCTTGCTGGCTGACATCGAGGAAAAATTTAATGACTTGGGTGCCTGATGCAACCAGATGGGCTTCAGTTTGGTTGATAAAATCATACCTTTGTTGCCAAAAGGCTTTGTTGGGTTTTTGGCTGATACCCTGGGCTTTCAAAAATTCCGGATGGACTTTAACCACCAATGTTTCCTCGTAGTAACTGCGATTAAACACTGTCATATGACCTTTGGCTGGAAATTCCTGGTAGCACCGCCACATAAAATCATGAGCCACTTCAAGTTTACTGGGCGTTTTGAATGATGCCACATTAAAGCCTGCTGGGTCGCAGTATTTGAAAACATTGCGGATGGTGCTGTCCTTACCAGCCGCATCAAGCGCCTGAAAAATCACCAGCACAGCCTGTTTACCTTCAGCTTTCAAAGCGGCATGATGCTTGGCCAATGCCTTGGCACTTTTTTTCAAATTCAAGGCATTGGTGTTGATAGCCTGAGTGACTTGTTGTTGTGAGGGTCGAGCCGAACTGTTGTGGTGTATAAACGCATGGAACTTTGGCATAATAGCAATCCTTGTGAATCAGTTCACCACATCATAAACAAAAACAGGAATAAATTCATGGCGATAAAAAAAGTTTTATTTATCTGTATGGGCAATATTTGTCGATCACCAACCGCAGAAGCCGTTTTTACACAGTTGGTCAAAGACAAAGATGTGTCCAAAGAATTTATGATTGATTCTGCAGGTACGCTTTCCTACCATGCCGGTTCAAAGCCTGATCGCCGATCCAGACGGGCTGGAAAAAAACGGGGATTGGTGATGGATCATTTGCGTGCCAGGCAGGTGGTGGCTGAGGATTATGATAAATTTGACTGGTTGGTGGTGATGGATGAGGATAATCGCAGTAATTTGCAACGCATGTTTCCTGATAAATCACAGGAAAAAGTGGTG
>JAUHXW010000157.1 GCA_030426705.1 Gammaproteobacteria bacterium | reverse complement strand
GATTGCCGCACAACATGGCGCGGTCGGTTTCTGGATTCATTTGTGGTAACCCCAGGTCCTGAGCCAATTGACCTGATCGAATGACATCAGTCACTCTGCCTGAATGAATGGAGGGTTCGCGGGTTACTGTTGGGTAATAAATCAATTGTTCGCTGATCATTTCACCCAGATATTCATGCTTGGGCAATTCTTTTTCAATGAAATCCTTGTACGCCAGGTCATTGTTTTGTCTGACACCATGCACCAATATCACGCGTTTAAATTTCTCATAAACATCAGGATCCTGAATCAACGACATAAACGGAGCCAAACCGGTACCTGTAGCCAGCATATACAAATTATCTGCCTGGTGAACATCGTGCAGTAATAAGGTTCCCGTGGGCTTTTTACTGATCCAAACGGTGTCACCGACTTTGAGGTTTTGCAAATGTGAAGTCAATCGACCGTGTTCCAATTTAATCGAAAAAAACTCCAAATGTTCTGCATAATTTGGGCTGGCAATGGAGTAGGCGCGCATCACCGGTTTGCCATCAATCACCAAGCCCACCATCACGAACTGTCCGTTTTCAAAACGCAGACCGTCATTACGGGTGGTGCGGAAAGAAAACAGCTTGTCATTCCAATGATGAACATCTGTGACGATTTCAGGGTAAGCATTTTTGACTTCAACGGTGGTGTTGGCAGCTCTTTGGGTATTTTGTTGTTGGGGTAAATTCATAATCATATTCCACAATCTTGCTTTATAAAACAGGGTGGTCATGCCGCTGTTTCAACTTGTGATGCATTGTACTTAAAAAAATGATGAATAAAACGATTGCTTATATTAACTTTGACTAATATCAAAAAAGTGTTGATAATATTACTTATCAGGCTTAAAAAAAAGGGCCGCTTGGGCCCTTTTTAATCAACCCTTTTTCAACGGTTAGATATCAAACTTAATACCTTGTGCCAATGGCAGTTCAGTTGAGTAGTTGATGGTGTTGGTTTGACGACGCATATACGCTTTCCAGGCATCTGAGCCTGCTTCGCGTCCGCCACCGGTTTCTTTCTCACCACCAAAAGCACCGCCAATTTCAGCACCTGAAGTACCAATATTGACATTGGCAATACCACAATCTGAACCAGCTGAAGACAAGAACTGTTCAGCTTGGCGCAAATCATTGGTAAAGATGGCAGAAGACAGACCATGAGCCACATCATTTTGTGATTCAATCACGGCATCCAGGTCATTGAATGTCATGACATACAAAATAGGGGCGAATGTTTCGGTTTTAACCACATCCCAGTCGGCTTGTGCTTTGATCACGCAAGGCTCTACAAAATTGCCTTCACCTTCTACACGGTTACCACCGGTTAATACTTCACCGCCAGCTGCTTTGGCTTTGGCCACAGCATCCAGATACATTTGTACCGAAGCTTCATCAATCAAAGGACCCATCAAAGTTTGGGTGTCCAAAGGATTGCCGATAGGTACTTGTTTATAAGCATTGACCACTTTTTCTATCAATTCATCCGCAATGTCTTCATGAACAAATAAACGACGTGTGGTGGTACAGCGTTGACCAGCGGTACCAACAGCACCAAATACGATGGCTGGAACAGCCAATTTCAAATCAGCTGACTTATCAACGATGAGGGCATTGTTACCGCCCAATTCCAATAAAGAACGACCCATGCGCTTAGCCACTTGAACACCCACCTGGCGACCTACGTGAGTAGAACCGGTAAATGAAATCAAATTAACGCGTTTGTCATCGACAAACTTCTTGGCCAATTCATTGCTGTCATCATTGAATAGCATGAAAATGGGAGGAAAACCAGCATCTTTCAGCGCTTCGTTACAGATGTTTTGAACTGCAATAGAGCATAAAGGCACTTTTTGTGAAGGTTTCCAAACTGAAACGTTACCACAAATGGCTGCAACAAACGCATTCCATGACCACACAGCCACTGGAAAGTTAAAGGCAGAAATGATGCCCACAACTCCAAGCGGATGCCATTGATCATACATGCGGTGACCAGGACGCTCTGAATGCATGGTGTTACCATACATCATGCGTGCTTGACCGACTGCAAAGTCAGCCATATCAATCATTTCCTGTACTTCACCGTCGCCTTCAGATTTTATTTTGCCCATCTCAGCAGCAACCAAAGAACCCAAGGCATCTTTGTGTTTACGTAAAGCTTCACCCACCAAACGAACGGCTTCGCCACGTTGTGGGCCAGGTACTTTGCGCCACTCTTTAAACACTTCTTGTGCTTTGGTGATGACGTTTTCATAATCTGCATCAGTGGCAGATACCACTTTACCCAACAACTCACCAGTGGCTGGGTTATAAGATTCAATCAAACCAGCTGAATCGTCTTTTGACCATTCATTGTGGCCTGTGCATGTGCCGTAATTGACGTCTTTCAGTCCAAGTTCTTTTAAGAAATCCATTGTTTATTTACCTCAGAGTTTTTCCATCATTTCAGGAATGATTTTAAATAAGTCACCAACCAAGCCGACATCTGCGACTTCAAAGATGGGTGCATCGGCATCTTTATTGATGGCGACAATGGTGCCAGCATCTTTGATACCGGTTAAATGTTGAATGGCTCCGGAAATACCGAAACACATATATAAATCAGGGGCAATGATTTTGCCGGTTTGTCCAACTTGCATGTCATTGGGTACGTAGCCAGCGTCTACAGCTGCGCGTGAAGCGCCGGTGGCTGCACCGATTTTGTCAGCCAGATCGTAAACGATTTTGAAGTTTTCTTCAGAGCCTACACCACGTCCACCAGAAATTACTTTACTGGCGGTTTGTAAGTCAGGTCGATCAGAATTGCCACTTGATAATGACACATATGTGGTGTGTGATGCTGCATTTTCAAGGTTTGACTCATTGATTGTGGCAGAACCGTCCATGGCTTTTTCAGCGGCATAAGATGCGGTTCTGACGGTGGCCACGATTTGTGCTGTATCAGTTTTTACGGTGATGATGGCATTACCAGCATAAATTGGGCGTTTGAATGTGTTGGCATCAATTACTTCCATGATGTCGCTGACTTGGTTTACACCGAGCAGGGCAGCCACACGAGGCATCACATCTTTACCGAATGTGGTTGATGGTCCCCAAACATGGGTGTAGTCTTTACCGAGTTCAGCCACTGTGGGTGCAATTGAAGCAGCCAATTGGTCGTGGTTGTCAGCACATTGAACAAATTTAACTTCGTTAACACCGTTCAAAGCAGCCACTTGTGAGGCCAAGCCTGAGTCAGCCGCGAATAACACCACGTCGATGGCATCGGCGTTCAATTGTTTAGCTGCAGTCAACACTTTTGCAGTTGACTGATTGATTTGTGAGCCGTTGTGTTCGGCCAGGATTAAAACTTTACTCATGATACCAACCCCTTGTCTTTCAAAATGTCTATCAATTCATCTACCGATTCAACCATGATACCTTTTTGGCGTGGTTGTGGTGACTCGTGTTGTAACACTTCAATGGCAACGCCTTCGGCATTAGGCAAAACATCTCCAATGGCTTTGACATCCAATGGCTTACGTTTGGCTTTCATGATGTCAGGTAATTTAACAAAACGTGGCTCGTTCAAACGCAGGTCGGTAGAAACCACAGCTGGTAGTTCAACTTGAATGGTTTCCAAACCAGCATCGACTTCACGAGTGACTTGTAATTGGTTGTCACCTGTGAATTCAACTTTGGAAGCAAAAGTGGCTTGTGGACGATTCCACAAGGTGGCCAACATTTGTGGCGTTTGGTTGTTGTCATCATCAATGGCTTGTTTTCCAGTGATGACCAAACCAGGTTGCTCCTGTTCAATCACTTTCAACAACACTTGTGCAGCTTGCAACGGTTGTACTGCTTGATCAGATTCCACCAAAATGGCTCGATCGGCTCCCATGGCCATGGCAGTTCTCAACTGTTGTTGTGAATCGTTGCTACCGATGGTAACAACCACCACTTCATCGGCTTTGCCTTGTTCTTTGATTCTCAAGGCTTCTTCAATGGCAATTTCATCAAATGGGTTGATGCTCATTTTGACGCCGTCGGTGGCGACTCCTGAGCCGTCAGGCTTGACCTGAACCCGCACGTTGTAATCCACAACACGCTTAATAGCTACAAGTATTTTCATGTGAGTATTTGGGTCTGTTAAAAAAGGCGTGGATTATAGCACAACAGAACGCTTTTGGCTGTGGATTCAGCAATCTTCATGACATGTTAAAGAATGTTTATGGTTTTATTATCTACAGAGATAAAGAGGGGAGATTTATTAAAGTGAAAATCGCAAATAAACAACCCTGATTGGTAGGTCAGGGTTGTTTTTTATTTTTAAAAAGGAATACTCTTGGGGCTTCATTCAAATCTGTTCCCTACAGATTTGAAAGCGACCGCGGCGAGTATGGCTTATAACCTCTGGCTTGCACTCTCTGATTCGCTTCGCTCACCAACCAAGTGCGCCAGTCAAGTTGCTCAGCAACTCTCCATTTTTAATCTAATTTGGCCATTGCTTGTTGCTTTAAGGCTTGCCAATCTCGTGGCCAAATACTGACGTATCTGAACAAAACATCCCTCAGCCTGTCTCGCTCCGTAGAATTGGCTTTATCCAGGCGGGTTTCAATGAATAATTGAACAAACTGTTTGGCATAATCATTTTTGTTTTCAAAGGCCTGGTATACGAAAAACTCATCTTTGAATTCAGGGTTTTGCTTAAGTTGTTCGGTTAAATAATCAAGTAAATTTTGATTGAATTGGAATTGTCTGACTTCATATAGGTTTTTGCGTTCACTCAAGAAGTCAGCTAATTCTTTGTTGTTCATGGCCTGCAATTGTTTGTTTGTCTGAATCCTGTCAAACTCATAAAAGATTTTTGATTTATCTGCAAAACGTTGCAAAGCATTAAAAGTTTGTGGGTTTGTGACAGCCAAATTAGCTATTCCGTTTGTTTGCCACAACTCTGGGACATCCAACAAAGCTTTGTGGATTTGGTCCGTGCTTAAATAGTCACTGAATAAATCCAGGGCAGCAATCAATGGCGTTAATTTTGCTGACATTCTGACACACCCTGACCCATAACTGTATTCCAGTTCAGCTTGCCACCAGATGGCATTTTTTAAAATTTCTTTGGCGTGTTTTTCAGGAGCCAGTCGATGTAAGGCCAGCCAGCTGCCCAAAGCCACCGAAAATTCACTGTCTTGCATCCACAGTTTCAGATCGTCAATGTCCTGATGTTGATAAATTGTATTGATGGCTTGATAGACGTGGTATCTGTTCTCGCCGATGTCAATTTGTTCTTGTTGGTTATGCAGGAAGTTGACGGCATCGGCTGCGGTGGCGAATTTATCACTGGCATAAATAAACAAGCTTTTCCAATTCACATCTGGTTGCAGGTTTTGTCGGAGTTTTTTATCGATTCTGATTTGATAGGCAGATTCCCAACCAAGGGTGTTTTTCCAAATCATATAGGCTTTTTGAGCGACAAAGTACTGGTTATACTGATGACCATTTTGTTTTCTGAGTAAGCCCAAAGTTAAATAACGTTCGAGTTCGTCATTGGGTAAATATTGATCCAGGGCATGCAATAGGGCAGTGGCTAATTCAGGGTTGCCTTGTTTTATGATTTTAGCCCATTGTTGTGGTTTGAGTTCGTTGCTTTCATCAAGTGACGTTGGCTCTTGATACCACTGTTCACGGGTCATCTGATAGAGTTTGCCATTGATTTCTTTGATATGAATGGCTTCTGGTGAATAGGCGATTTTACTTTGAATTACAGTGGTGAAGAATAACAGCAGTAGAGTGATGATTTTATTAATTTTCATGATTTTCTCCTCAGTAGTACTTAGTCGGACATCTATCTACGAAAAAAGGTTCAGATAATTTTGGAACGATTCTTTGTGTAATGAAGCCTTATACCCTAGGAGAGCTGCTGAGCAGCTCGACCCGGCGAGCCGGTTGGTGAGCTTTAGCGAATCAGAGGCGAAGAACGCGAATTTACAAGCGATGCCCGCCGCGGTCGCTTTCACTTTAGTCGGGAACAAAAGTGAATGAAGCCCCAAGGGTATACCTTAATACGAGGAAATTCATCAATGGGGTTATTTGTTTTACAGAAAAAAATATTGTTTAATGTGTGGTTTTCGTAAATCCACCAGACATGCTTATTTCCGACAGTCACCAATTTGTGTTTGTGCATATCCGCAAGGCGGCTGGCACCAGTTTGCGACAGATTTTGGAAAAAGTAGCGTTGCCTAAGAATAACAATCTTTGGTATAAGTTTTTAAGCCGCAATGGTTTTGCCATTGATTATCACAAATATTCTTTTCGCAAGCATGCCAATTTGCTTGAAGCTGAGCGCAGCATGCCAGAGGACAGATTCAAACAATATTTCAAATTTGCCATCGTGCGTAACCCCTGGGACCGTCTGGTATCAGAATATGAGTACATCAAAACCCAGCACACTCATTCGCGGTATAAAAAACTACATACTATGAATTTTACAGAATTTGTAGCCTATCAAGCCAAAAGACCGGCAGCCCATCAAGTCAATGCTTTACAGCTTAAAAATGGTGAAATGGGCATGGACTATATCGGCAAACTTGAAACATTGGATGAATCACTGGCTTTTGTTGGAGAAAAGATTGGCTTGAGTTTTGCTGAGTTGCCACACATTAATCAGGTTAAACGTCGCGACTATCGCAGTTATTATGATGATGCATTGATAGAGCAGGTAGCCAAGAAATGGGAACGGGACATCAAAGCATTTGATTACCAGTTTGAATAATTTGATGGACCGCCGGCGGCTCGCCGGCATATGGGCTTAATAAGATATAGTTCACTTAGATAGTTTTAAATTAGCGTATAAATTGAAAACCAATAAAGCTCTATAGGCTTCGACAAATG
>JAUHXW010000156.1 GCA_030426705.1 Gammaproteobacteria bacterium | reverse complement strand
GGTGCGTTTAAGAGAGGAGTTATACGGTAAGTATTACGTTCCTGGTAATACCATTGATGATATTGACAACATCTTGTTGTATTTTTATCAGGTGGTTGAGTCACCAGCTCGACTGGCTGGACGTGTTTTGTTGGTACATGAAACCATGAATCAAAAAGAAACGCCTCGTCAAGCCTGGATTTATAATCCTGGTCAGCGTCGTGTGCGTCGTGCGCCCAACGTGGCATATGACAATCCAGGTACAGCTTCTGATGGCTTGAGAACCAATGACATGACTGACATGTTCAATGGTGCCATGGATCGTTTTACCTGGGAATGGACTGAAACCAAGGAAATGTATGTGCCATATAACTCGTACAAGGCACACAGCTATGATTCTAAAATTGAAGACATGGTTTTGCCTGGACACCTGGATTCAAGTTATATGAGGTATGAGTTGCACAGGGTGCATGTGATTGAAGCCAAATTACGTGACGGTTTCAGACACATTAACTCAAGAAGAACTTTTTATCTTGATGAAGACAGTTATCAAATCCTGTTGATTGACCATTATGACCGTCGTGGTGAGTTGTGGCGTTTTTCTGAAGCACACAGCATCAACTACTATGAAGTTCCCACTTTCTGGTCTACGGTTGAAACACATCATGACTTGCAATCTGGTCGTTATGTGGCTGTTGGATTGGATAACCAGGATCAGGTTAATACTTTTAACACGCCTCTGAGCGAAAATAATTACACGCCAAGTGCGCTCCGTAAACGCGGTAGACGCTAATTCGTGCATTAATTAAATGTCATACAATGGCTGTGAACATGCTGTGTTCATGGCCATTTTTGTTTTTAGGTTGAAATTATGAAAAGAGTGAGAATAAGTTTATTGCTGGTGTTGTGTACTTTTACAGTATGGTCACAACAACCGGCTGAGGTGATGCCTTTGGCCGATAAATCATTGATATTGTCTGTTACAAAAGTGGGCACATCAATGGTTATGGTTGGCGAGCGCGGTCATGTTTTGAAAAGCAAAGATGAGGGCAAAACATGGCAACAAATTGAAAACATACCCGTGAATATAACCTTAACCAAGGTGGTTGCTTACAACAATCATGTATGGGCAGTGGGTCATGACACTTCAATCATTCATAGCAAGGACGGTGGTGAAACCTGGGAACTGCAATTTTATGATGCAGATCGAGAGGTACCGTTGTTGTCAGCCTATTTCGAAAGTGAAGACAAAGGTTATGTCATCGGTGCTTATGGAACCATATTGAGTACTGAAGACGGTGGTGAATCTTGGAATGATGATTTGATTCATGAGGAGCTGGATTATCATTTGAATGACATCACCAAAGCTGCTGACGGTAATTATTACATCGCTGCAGAAGCGGGTTATGCATTCAAAAGTGTCGATGGCGGTATGACCTGGCAAGAAATTGAATTGCCCTATATGGGATCAATGTTTGGTGTGGTTAGCCTGGATAATGAAGTTTTATTGTATGGCTTGCGGGGTAATATTCAAGTGTCTTCGGACCAAGGAGAAACCTGGGAAGAAGTTTATACTGACCTGGAAAACAATCTTTTTGGCGCATCAAAGATCGATGGCGACAGCGTTTTGATTGTGGGAGCCAATGGTACCCGCCTGATTTACAAAGGTGGTGATATGAACATCATGGATGGTGAAGATACAGGTGACGATTATGCTGATGTTTTGGTCAGTGGTTCACATGCGGTTTTGGTCGGTGAATCCGGTTTCACTAACATGGCTTTACAAAAATAAAGGGAGCAAACTATGACTACAAATAATGAAAAAAGTAAATTTGCAGCCGTCTGTGAATCCATATTATTCAGTAACAAAAAAATAATCCTGTTTTTGTTGTTGGTCATGACGTTTGTTATGGCTTACTTCGCCAGTCAATTGAAAGTGGATGCTGGTTTCGAGAAACAATTGCCATTAGACCATGAGTACATGAAAACCTTCATGGAGCATGAAAAGTTCCGCGGGGCTAACCGTGTTCTTGTTTCACTGATGGATGACAGCGGAGATATGTTCAATGAACAGTTTTTCGAAAAAATGGAGAAAGTCACCGATGCGGTGATTTTCATTCCAGGTGTGAATCGTGCCAGTGTCAAATCAATTTTTACTCCCAATGTCAGGTTTGTCGAAGTCGTTGAAGATGGTTTTGCCGGTGGTAATGTCATTCCAGCAGACTTCAGCCCTTCACCGGATACATTTGAAACCGTCAGGGCAAACATCGTTAAAGCCGGTATCTTAGGCCGCTTGGTGGCTCAGGAGTTCAATGGTGCTATGGTGTGGGCAGACCTACAGGAACGTGATCCACAAACCGGAGAAAAGCTCGACTATCAGGACATTGCTGCAAAATTAGAAAAAATCCGAACCGATTTTGAAGGTGATGGCCAAACTGTACATATTATTGGTTTCGCGAAAATCATAGGTGATGTCGCAGAAGGGGCTAAATCTGTGCTTTATTTCTTTGCATTGGCGATTTTTATTACCGCCGTTTTGTTGTATTGGTATTCCAAGAACTGGAAGTTAACTTTGTATCCAATTCTTTGTTCATTGGTCGCTGTGATTTGGCAAATGGGCATGTTGAAACTGATGGGTATGGGAATCGATCCGATGAATATATTGACGCCATTTTTGGTGTTTGCCATCGGGGTCAGTCATGGGGTTCAAATGATTTCAGGATGGACCGACAATTATGTCAATCAAGATTCTTCGTCCAGAAATTCAGATTTTGCTGCTCGTGGTGCCTTCTGTGCACTGTTGGCGCCAGGCATTGTGGCTTTGTTGTCGGATACCATTGGTTTCGCCACTATTTATTTCATCAACATTGAAATCATTCAGGAGTTGGCAATCACTGCAACTGTTGGTGTGGCATTGATTATCATCACCAATTTGATTCTATTGCCGCTGTTGTTATCGGGCATTAAAATGTCAAAAGCAGATCACTTTTGTGCGAAATTCCAGGGTGAGAAAAAGCAAGGTGGTTTGTGGTTGGCGATTGCAGGTTTTGCCAAGACCCCATTGGCTTCTTTAGCGGTTGTGGTCACAATAGGTCTTTTTGTGTTTGGTTATTACAAAAGTCAGGACATGCAAATTGGTGATTCGCAAGCGGGTGTGCCTGAATTGAGACCAGACTCCAGGTATAACCAGGACGCCATGACCATAAGCAATGAATTTGCTTTGGGTGTTGATATGATCAATGTGATTGCGGAAACCACGCCCAATGCTTGTACTGAAAGCTATAAAGCGATGCGCAATATCGATCGTTTTGCCTGGCATATGGAAAATGTGGAAGGGGTGCAAAAAGTCATTACCCTGTCGCAATTCGGTAAAATCATCACTGCCGGTTGGAATGAAGGTAACATCAAATGGCGTGAATTGTCGCGTAATAACTATGTAATGCGTCAATCGCTTTCTGGAATTGAAACCGATACCGGTTTATTGAATCAGGATTGTAGTGTGATGCCAATTACCATCTTTACCGAGGATCACAAAGCCACCACTATCAACAAAGTCATTGCTGCAGTTAAGGATTACCAGAAAGAAAATCCGCCTGCTTTGGATGACTTGGACGGTTTGATTGAAGGAGAAGTTAAGTTCAGATTGGCAACCGGTAATGCAGGTGTCATGGCATCAACCAATGATGTGGTCAAAGGCGCACAAATGCCCATGTTAATCATGGTTTACGGTGCTATTATTCTGTTGTGTTTGCTGACGTTTAGATCAATCACTGGCACCATTGCTATTGTTATGCCATTAGCCTTGGTTTCATTCCTGGCCTACGCTTTGATGGCTTATTTGGGCATTGGTTTGAAGGTGAATACACTGCCAGTTGTGGCTTTAGGTGTGGGTATTGGTGTCGATTACGGTATCTATATTTTCAGCCGATTGCAATCCTTGCTTAAATCTGGTGTGGCACTTTATGATGCCTACAAAGAAACCCTGCGCTTAACCGGTAAAGCAGTGTTGTTTACTGCGTTAACCTTAGGCATTGGTGTGGGAACCTGGATATTCAGTGACCTGCAATTCCAGGCCGATATGGGCATATTGTTGGCATTCATGTTTATCCTTAATATGATTGGTGCCTTGTTATTACTGCCTGCATTGGCTTATTGGTTGATGCCAAAGTACAGAAAAGGCGTATAATAAACGGTTTTATCGCTGAAGTTCAAAACCGTTATTTATGCAGCTTGAACATATCTTGCGCATCGGAACCGATGGCAAACCGCGGAGTTTGCTGAGTTTCGATGCGCAATCCAAAGTACAAACAAAGGACATCAATCATTGGTCTGATGCAGCCCTAAAGGCCAAATCAATGGCCTTGCTGTTGCCAGCTACCTGGTTGTATCAAACCCAAACTCAAATCCCTTCCAAAAGTCTGGATGTTTTAAAAAAATCCATTCCTTTTGCCATCGAAGAAGAGCTGAGTAATGAGGTCGAAGACAATTTTTATGCCTTCAAAGTCAAGCCTGACAACAGTCAGGATGTCATCGCCATTGAAAAAGATTTACTCACTGGCGTAGGTCAGGCCATCAAGAACCATAAACTTAGCGTAGTTAGTATCTATTCAGAATTGGATTGGATTCCAAAAATTGAAAATGCCATATCTGTATGGTTTGAAGATAATCATGCTTTGATCAGGTTTGGTGAAGGTCAAGTGATGCGTGCCGCGCATCAACAAGTGTCTCAGTTGGTTGAGTTGTTCAAAGCTGATTTAAAGACCATTCATACCAACAAGGGTGATGTCTTTGCTGAATCAAACCTACAAATTCATCAGGATTTGAATGAAGCCCGTTGTAAAGACTATTTAATGAGTCAGGATTTGATTGATTTATTTCTTGATGAAATCAAAGAAAACAAGCAACAGGAGAAAACCGAATCATGGAAAATGGTGGGTGTTTTGGCTGGTTTGCTGTTCATCAGTTGGTTGGGCCTGCAGTCGTATCAAGTCATGCAGTTGGGCAACACCATAGAAGATTTGAAGGTTCAACAGCAAAGTTTATTTAAACAAGCCTTTCCTGATGCAGCCCCTTCAGAACTGGTTGATCCCTATGCTGCATTAAAATCACGGATGCAATTATCAGCCAACAATTCATCAGGTAGCAATTCTATTTTTCTTGATACCGTTCACCATCTGGGCATGGTGAGCCAACGCATGAACAATGTTCAGTTGTCCGATTTGAGGTTGTCAGGAGAAAAAATGGAAATACAAGTTTCAGCCCCCAGCCTGGCGGTCATTAATAATTTTCATCAACAATTGCAATCAACAGCCAACCCATACAATGTACAGATTGGTGTTAATGAACTCACGGATGACAATGTTTATAAATCGATATTAACGGTGACGGCACAATGAAGCAGTGGTTCAACAACTTGACTCAAAGTGAGCAACGGTTACTTAAATTGGGTTCGGTAATTATCGGTATCGTGTTGTTCTGGGTTTTACTTTATCAACCGATGGTGAAACACATCAATCAACAAGTGTCGATAAAAATTAATTTGCAACAACAGTTGGCAGAAATGCAAAAAGTAAACCTGACATCGTTGAATAACCATGGACAACAAAAAGCCACGCTGCCGCCTAACACCACATTTTCATCCTGGGTGGATCGGCAATTAAGCCAGGTTGGTTTACAACAAATGGTTAATCGAACCGAACCCATCGATAACAACACATTAACAATTTGGTTGAACAATGCTGCCTTTGATCAGGTGGTTGATTGGTTACAATCCATTCAGCAACAATATGGAATTAAGGCGGATCAAATTGATGTCAATGTCACCGACAGGTCAATCGGTTTAACCAATATCAGAATGAGATTAGTGAAGCCATGAGAAGTACTGGAAGCCGATTAGGGCAATTGATTAAACTGGTTTTTGTTTTGGCCGTCATTGCGGTTATAGCCATTGCTGTGACGCCTTTGAATTGGTACTACCCACATGTCGAAAAGCAACTCAGGCCGATTAAATTGGCAGGTATCAGTGGCAGCGCTGTTAAAGGCAGTGCTGAGCAATTGACCTACATAACTTTGCAATTAGGGCAGGCTCAATGGTTACTGTATCCTAAATCTTACAACGCTCTCGCGGGTGAAGTGAAGGTCAGCAAACAACATTATGACTTGAAATTCGATGTCAATCGGATTGAACAAGGACAGGTTGAAATAGAAAAAATTCGTGGTTTTCTTGACTGGGAGTTAATCAAGCCCTTTGTGCAGATGCAGTACGGTCAATTAGCTGGTTTTGCTCGATTTAATTTACAGGGATTGAAGTTTGAGGAAAATGGAGGCCTACAACAATTGTTCGGTGACATCACTTTGCAGGATTTTAAAATGTTGCAACCATCGAAAAAAGATCTTGGAACTGTGAGTTTGAAATTTGAAACCAAAGCCAAAGGCATGATTGTAGGTACCTTCAGCAGTGATTCTCAAGTGTTGACAGTTTCAGGATCTTTATTTTTACAAACCAATCGTTGGCAATTGAACCTTGATATCATCCCCCGAGCCGGGCACTTTGAATTGGATGCCATCCTCAATTCTGTAGGCGATGCACGCCGAGGTGGCGGTCGTAAATTAAACCTCGCTGGATTTTATTGATTATAAAAGTCACTGTTCAAATCCAAACCTGTTGAGCCTTTTGAAGCCTCTTTAAATAGGAAGATAACCTGAAAAAGTTCAGTGAGTAATTGGCTTTCTTTTGCTGAACAATATCCACAAACCAAAAGCCAAAATAGGCAAGGTCAACACATGTCCCATGGTCATCCAATCAAAAGCAATAAAACCTCGATTGGCATCCGGTTCACGGAAAAATTCGACAATAAACCGAGCTGTACCATAGCACAATAAAAAAGCAGCCGAAACAGTACCGCGTTTTTTGGCAAAGTGTGCCACTGTC
>JAUHXW010000155.1 GCA_030426705.1 Gammaproteobacteria bacterium | reverse complement strand
CAGCCGTTTTGCACTATTACAAAGAATTTATACCCAACAGTGACCAGCAAGGTATCAGAAACTTTCTGCTTACCGCAGCAGCAGTGGGTATTTTGTATAAAACCAAAGCCTCAATTTCTGGCGCTGAAGTCGGCTGCCAGGGTGAAGTGGGTGTGGCCTCATCAATGGCTGCTGCAGGTTTAGCCGCCGCTTTACAACTCAGCCCCGATGAAATTGAAAATGCGGCTGAAATTGCCATGGAACATAATTTGGGTTTAACATGCGATCCCATCGGTGGCTTAGTACAAATTCCTTGTATTGAGCGCAATGCCATGGGTTCCATCAAATCCATCAATGCCGTGCGCATGGCCGACCGAAATGACGGCGCACATACAGTATCACTGGATAAAGTCATCAAAACCATGAAAGAAACCGGCGATGATATGAAAGAACACTACAAAGAGACTTCACGCGGTGGTTTGGCTGCTAACATCATTGAGTGTTGATCTTGACTACGGATTGGCAACAAATGGCTGACAATATTTACTCGAAATCATCAGCAAAGATTAAATCATATTCAGGTAACATTGCTGAACCCGATATTTCATCGAAATTATTACTGGTGTTTTGGTCAGCTTGATTAGCAACTACATTGACACTGAGTGAAAAATCACCTTCATCCTCAATTCGGTACACCATCACCATATTTTCTTCATTGAATCGTTCCATGATGGCAATGTCACAGTTTTCGGTTTGACACTGTTGACCTGATACCCAGACCAGTGACAGGTTATCCGATAGCAGATCAATTTCGACATCATTGGCATGATTCAAGCCACCATTGGCCGCCCGTAAATGAAATTCCAATTCCTGCCCGATGAGATAGGGACCTGAATTAACCAAATCGAGCTGCACCAGCATATCAGCTGTTGCTGTGATGGTGACATCAACCATGGCTTCGTTATCCTGTGGGTCGGTGTCTGATTCACCTGGCGTTGCAAGCGCCGAGTAAGTAAATGATTGTTGTGTTCCAGCATCTGCTATAGGATTGAAGTAATCGAACGTGACGACCTCCACTGAATTGGCGGCAATATTGGCCACTTCACAATAACCATTAATGTTCCAGGTATGACTGCAACCAATGAAATCAGCACCGGGATAATAGGACCAAACACGAACATTGCTTGCCGGATCACCACCAGTGGCTATTTTTACATTGAATTTCATATAGCCATAAGAGTAATAAGGAGGGTTAAATTCCGGCACCACTTCAACAGTCAGGTTGGTTTGACCCAAAGCACCATTGTTGCCTTGAATGTCAATGTTATTCGTCAGGTTGATATCCAACAAGGTTGCATTCACTTCTGCAACCGCATCAAATTCCGGAGCGGTTATCTGAGCGTTGATGATGATATTTTCGCTGTTGCCATTGGCAATGGTTCCCAGCTCACAGGTTGTTCCATTGACTGAATCACAGCCCTGAAATGAGAGCAGGCTTAAGCCTACAGGAGTAAAATCCAGGCTGACATCATTGGGCTGGTTAAACCCCAGGTTCTCAACATCTGCGGAATATTGAATAATTTCACCGATAAAATGATTACCTTGTGACAACAAATACATATTCACAGACAAATCAGCTCCATCTTCGATATTACCTACCTGAATATTTGTGTCGTTGTCGGGGTCTGTATCTGTGTAAGTTGAATTTAAAGTTTCATTGGCTGTTACGTTGAACACAAAGAGGTTATTGACTGATGAAAGCCTCATATGTACTGGGATGTTGATTTCCTGTAAGCCCTGAACACCAGTGAGGGTACAAGGAAATGATGGGCACAATGAATAATCAATGTCCGTTATGGCAGCATTTTGGAAATCAAAATCAATTCTGACCTCATTGATGACTGGAAAGCTGTTGTTTTTAACAGTGATATAATAAATCAATTCTTGATCATGTACATACGGAGCATTGGCACTTAGATAACCAGATACTTCAATATCAACAAACTCTGCCAACTCAAAAGCTCCTATATCACATGCAGCATCTCTGACTACACCACGCTGATCAGTCGGTAAACAATAGGAGGGATCGCCGGTATTCACTGCATCAGAAGTTATTTCCAGAGCAATTGTTTCGGTTGGGCCACCATTGTCTGTTAATGTCAATAATTTTGGTTCATAAAACAGGTTTCCTGTATTAGGACATGAAAAACCATCGGTGTTGTATAAGTTACCCGCATCTACAAGCCATGCAGTTGATGCCTGAATGTTACAATCACCTCTGAGAATACTGTTGGTCATAATCAGGATCGAATCTCCAATGTAAAATGACGACTTCATGGTGACATGATTCAAAGTGAGTGTCGAGTTATTGGAAAAATAGACATGACCTCGGTAGTCATGATAACCGGAAGTCAAACGATTAAACGTAGAGTTGCTGATATTTGCTACAGTGCCTGTTCCATGCACACCTGAATCATCTTCGCTGAATAGGGAGTCATTCACTGTCAGCTCTCCCCCGTCCATATAAATACTGGCACCATCGCCTTTATCCCAATAACGAAGGTCACCATCGATATTTTGCAATCTTTGCCAGGCATCATTACCGACAAAACTTGTGCGATTGATACTGATATATGTATTGTATGCGTAGATTGCTCCGCCACTGGATCTATTGACTTCTGTGTTGCGAATTTGATTGTTATTTAGGTAACTGTTATCAATTTGCAAAGAACCATCTTCAATATAAATGCCACCACCATAGCGTGCAATACTTCGATTGTGAGAAATTGTGCTGTGGCTCAATGTCACATTAGCATCTGATATGTGAATACCAGCACCTTTGATTGAATTTGTGTTGCCCTCAGTAATCCACACCCTGTCGAGAATGACATCGGTATTGCTACCAGTGATCTTCATCACTGCATGAAGGTCATTCCCAGATATTTTTAACGATCCAGAACTGGTCGTGGTTTTGATGGTCATATCTGAGGTAATGGTCGGTAAGCGACTGTCAAGGGTGATTTCCCAAAAATCCGGTGATATCAAAACATCATGTCCAGAACCGGCAGCACAATTGCCCACTGCACTGTCATTGTTGGCACTTCTGATGGCATCTTGTAAAGTGCAGCCATTCGGGCCAAAATTAATGTTCACAGCAAACAACGATGTTGATAAAAACATCGCAGTTAATATCATTCTTTTCAACACAGTCACATTCATAACACACCCAAAATATCAATCAGTAACAACTATATTGCAAGTTTTCGTGTTTTTATTCCTGAAAAAAACATGAAATAAAGATGAAATATACTCAAAGGAGAGCCGATGATAGGCTCGACCGGCGCACTCGGTTGGTGAGCGAAGAGCAGGCGATGAAGGCATGGCGATTTTATCGAAGATAAAGAAGCCTTGCCTGAATGCCGTAGCTCGTGAATCAGAGAGGGCAAGCCCGAGGTTACGAGACATGCTGGCCGTGGTCGCTTTCAATTTAGTCTGGAACAAAATGAATGACGCCTATAGGGATATAGGTGTGCTGCGTGAGCTGGAGCGGTAAGCGTAAGACCCAACAGCATTCCTTTCGATTCTTTAGTACTGAACAACACTCAAGAGCAACATCAGTAAAATATCGCAAACATGGCACACAGACTGAATAACAGGTAAAATTTATAGATTGTTGGAAGGCAACGGAATATTTAGTGCAAATTAACTTAGACAATGTCACACAATTCATCAACCAATCTGATTTGGATGACCAATCCGTCTTGAACGAATTATTTGAATTGCTCTACGCCAAGGTAAAGCAACTGGCCAGTATACAACTCAATAAGCTCAATCCAAACGAAAGTATGAACGCCACGCAATTGGTTCATGAATGCTATCTTAAACTCAATAATTCACAAAACCTCTCCATAAAAAACCGCAACCACTTTTATTCTTTATCAGCCAGGTGTATGCGTTTTTATCTTGTGGATTTGATTAGACAATCACAAAGCCAGAAAAACCAGGGCATTAACACTGAACTTAAATTGACTCAACTGATTCAGGAAGAAGATTTAGATTTGAAGCTGCTGGAACTGGACCGCTTATTGAATCAATTGTATTTAATAGATGAAGAGTTGGCCAACATCACTGAATTAAAGTTTTTTGGTGGTTTTACTTTTGATGAAATTGCTGAAATGAAAGAATTACCTAAAAGTTCAATTTTCAAAAAATGGACCATGGCCAAATCCTATTTAATCAACCTGATTTCAGAGGAGCAAAACAACAAACAGGACTGACTCAATCGCTCTGTCACTGCTATCACTGTTGCCACTGCTGCCACTGTTGCAATGAAGCAAGAGCGCGTTTTTTCAGGCTTTCCCTGTCTTGTTCTGTAACCTGTGTAATGGCTTCATCGATCAATTGCAAATGTTGTTTGATATTATCAGCAACAGGTAGCTGATTGATGTTATACATCTGTTGGCAATTCTCCAAAAACATGCGCTTAAATTCTATGTTTCTGAAGCGAATAAATGGCTTGTTCAATTCACATATCTGGCTAAGTTGTGTTTCATTCAAAGGAAATGGTGCCAGCTCTTGTATGTATTGGACTGAAAATCGCAACCGTTGGTAAAAAGTCATTTTGTCATTTTCTGGAGATATAAAAAATGCCAAATCAATGCCATATTGATTGTCATGGGTCATCAAATAATTAAATAATTGATACAAAGATCTTTCATTGTTTTCATTATTTTTTTGAATAAAACCATGGATTTCCCGGGCTTTTTCGTGATTGCCAAAATACAGATTGCTGATTCCCACATAAGCCATATATGAAATCAAATTTTTGAATTGTATGTCATTGGCAGAAATTTCCTGCCGCATCACTGACAAGATTTCATTTGCCATATCATTCTCTTCGATGGCATTGAACATCAACATCAAATGCGCAATGCCAGCAATCAATGTCGGACTGTTATGTCCGGCTGATTCTAACAAGTCTGGTATGAACCTGATTTGATCTTCAATGCCTGCCCGGAACCCATAAATTTCAAATTGGTACATAGCTCTTTTAGACAAGGCATAATACAAACCCGTTGAATCGCCGATGCGCTCTAAGATTGCGGTGGCCTGATCAAGCGCCTTGATTGACTCCACTCGCCTGTCAGTCATCATCAATAAAGTAGAATATGTTTCCCAAGTTCGACCTAACAATGAATTATTTTCATCAATTTGTTTGAGTTCTGTGATAACCGCATTGAGCATGTCTTCGGCTTCATCCATTTTTTCCTGACGGATTTTGGCTATGGCAAAATCATGATAAAGCAATAAATAATCATAATTAGACTTGCCAAGTTTGGCTTCGGTCAAAGCCAGACTTCGCTCGAAAAATGTTTCTGCTCGCTCAAAATCTTTGTCCTTTTGTACTTCAACTGCCAATCTTGAATATGTTTTAATCAGGGTTTCATCATCAAAAACATGTTCGTTTTCTATCGCTTTTAACAAGTATTCTTTGGTTTTATTGTATTTGTCTTCATCATATAAATTACTGCCCGTAAATAAGCCATAGGACTGCATTAAATTTGACATGGCATTTAACCGGATACTTTCATTGCCTATCCCATATTGTTTCATGGTCGCCAACACTTCCTGAGACAGTTGGATGGCTTTTTCGTTGTTGGTGATGGTGTAATACAAATGCGCAAGATCATTTTTAATAACTAATGTTTGTTCGTCTGGTTCTGTGGTGATGTTTTTACGACTTACCAACGACCTATTGAGTTGTGCAATGGCTTCGTCAAACAAGCCTAATTTGGTATAGATACCTGCCAACTTCTGATGCAATTGATCTTTCAAAACCCAATCACCATTGACTTTGTCCAGTGGAATTTCGCTGTTTTTTTCCAATATTTCCTTGATGGTAATGTCACCATGTTTGGCATGTAATGGATCAGCCTGATTCAGGATATCAGTCAGAAAACTCACTGAGGCGTCCGCCTGTTGTGCCGCTTCATAAGCATTTTTGGCATAATTGGCCACCAAACCCAAACCAATCAAAACCAACACAAACATCATCAAAGCCATGGATGCAATGGTTTTATTCCTGCTGATCAATTTTTTAAACAGATAAACCCTTGAGTCATTCAGAATAGAAATGGGCCTGTTTTCTAACCAATTGGCCAAATCTGCAGCAAACCGATTCATGCTTTGATATCGTTGTTGCGGGTCGGTATTCATGGCTTGGGTAAAAATGGCTTTGAGTTCAAAAGGTAAAGCGGAACCATCCAAAACTTGACTCAAATAAATTTCATCTTCCATTGGGTCATAATTTTTTGGGTCTATATCAGGCAAAGCCTTTTCCTGGAGCAGCAAGCTCAAGGTGGTGGCGGCAAGTGAAAAAATGTCTGTAGTTACGGTGATTTTATGGCCTAAAATTTGCTCTGGAGATGCTATTTCCGGGGTATATACTCGCAGGTTTTTGTCCTCTTGTTCCTCATCAGATGACGCAATGCCAAAGTCTACCAAATGTACGTGTCCATTGTCATCAATCAGGATGTTACTGGCTTTTAAATCACGATGAATGACCAGATTTGCATGCGCATAGGCAATGGCATTGGCCACAACAAGAATCAGCGAAACAATTTGATGGTGGTTGAGTTGATTGAGCTTAACGTATTGATCCAGCGGTGTGGCATTTTCAAGAAAATCCATGACCATGTAATAAACACCGTCATCACTCACACCACCATGATGCATGGTGACAATGTTGGGGTGTCTGAGTTTTGACAGAACTTGCTGTTCGTGAACAAACAAGTTGTGACTTTCTTTGGTCACCTTCCAGGGTGGCAACACCTTTATGGCCACTTTTTTCTGAATTGAACCGTCTTTGCGTTCAGCCAGATAGATAGAACTCATGCCGCCGGTTGAAATCAAGGACAACAAATGATAATCATCTAAGTGTTCACCACTCATGTCTCGGGATTGATCC
>JAUHXW010000154.1 GCA_030426705.1 Gammaproteobacteria bacterium | reverse complement strand
CCACATTGATAAAACACAACTGTCTACCAGTTTTGGCATCGCCAAGCTGCAAGCAGGAGAGGACTTTAAATCATTGTTCCATCGAGCCGATCAGGCACTGTACATTTCCAAGGAAAAAGGTGGTAACCACATCACAATGGCTTAATCACATCACATAATAACCAGGCGCTAATCGGCTTTTGATTTTTTCTTGAGACGTTTTTTCTCTGCCTTGATGGCTTTTTTTCTTTGTTTGCGGCGGTGTTTTAAAATCATGAAATACAATTCATCTTTATAAAACAGTCGTTTTTTCTTCAATGTTTCCACGTATTCATCAGACGGCGTCTCATGTCCCTGTTGTACTCGAACAAGTTCATGTGCCAGCTCATCGTATTCAGCAAAAAAGCGAGCGAAGTGATTGTTATTCATTTTCAGGTGCCTGATTTCTGCTTCATACTCAGGGAATTCGTGGTGTAAGTCGTGCTTTTCGCCTAACATTTCATCTCCTTTATTTTGGTTGTTAGTTTATTCACATCATTCTAACCAGAAACTGATTTTCATGTCATGACATAAGTCAAACTGACACTTTGTTTTCTGGTAATATTTTCCTCAACAATAATTCTCGGATTAATCATTGATTTTCTGGCCTTTTGTGAAAATAATGTGCTTTATTGATGACTGAAATAGATGTGACAAGCCAACTGTTTATGCAAGCTGCCATGCTGATGCTTACGGGCATGGGATTTGTGTTTGCTTTTTTGAGTTTGTTAATTGCAGTAATCAAATTTTTAATCACCCCTTTGGCATCACGATTTCCGGATGATGTTTCACCAGCTTCATCAAACCCTGAGCCAGCAAATCATGTGATTGCAGCCATCACTGCTGCTGTCAAACAATACCGACAACAACACCCACCCGGATCCAACTGAAATATCATGACAGAATCAAACCAACCTAAACCCTTAGGCATCACCGAATTGGTGCTTAGAGACGCCCATCAGTCCTTACTCGCTACCCGCATGCGCTTGGAAGACATGTTACCAATTGCGCCAGTGTTGGATGAAGTGGGATTCTGGTCGATTGAGTCATGGGGCGGTGCGGTGTTTGATTCCTGTATTCGTTATTTGGGAGAAGATCCCTGGGAACGCATCCGTGAATTGAAAAAGGTCATGCCCAAAACCAAACAGCAAATGCTGTTTCGTGGACAAAATATTTTAGGTTATCGACATTATGCTGATGACTTGGTCGAAAAATTTGTAGAAAGGTCCTATGCCAATGGCGTTGAAGTCTTTCGTATTTTCGATGCGATGAATGATGTGCGCAATATGGAATCAGCCATCAAAGCCACCAACAAAGTGGGTGGTCATGCCCAAGGTACATTAAGCTATACCGTCAGTCCTGTGCATGATTTGCAAGGCTGGCTGACCATGGCCAAACAACTCGAAGACATGGGCTCTGATTCCTTGTGTATCAAAGACATGGCCGGTTTGCTGAAACCCTATGTTGCCACCGAGCTCATCACTGAGCTGAAAAAATGTATCGATATTCCAATATCTTTACATTGTCATGCCACTACCGGTTTAAGCGTAGCCACGCACATGAAAGCGATAGATGCCGGTATTGATGTGATCGACACCGCCATTTCATCGATGAGTATGACCTATGGCCATTCCGCCACAGAAACCATCATTTCTATTGTTGAGAACACACCACGCGACACGGGCATTGATCTTAATAAGCTGGAGCAGGTAGCCACCTATTTTCGCGAGGTTCGGAAAAAATACGCACAATTTGAAGGCAGCCTGAAAGGCATTGATGCACGCATTCTCACAGCTCAGGTCCCTGGTGGCATGTTGACCAACATGGAAAACCAACTCAGAGAACAAGGGGCTGCCGATAAGCTCAATGATGTTTTGAACGAAATACCTAAAGTACGTAAAGACTTGGGCTACATCCCTTTGGTGACTCCCACTTCACAAATTGTGGGCACGCAAGCCGTTTTGAATGTTTTAACGGGCGAACGTTACAAAAGCATCACCAAAGAAACCGCCGGTGTACTCAAAGGGGAATACGGTGCCACCGCTGCACCAGTTAACAAAGCGCTGCAACAGCAAGTTTTAGATGGTACAAAACCTGTGACCTGTCGTCCCGCAGACTTATTGGAACCGGAAGTAGAATCATTAACTAAAGAACTGCAAGACATCGCCAGTCAAGAGAACATCTCTTTGGCTGAGAACGTGATCGATGATGTGCTCACCTATGCCCTATTCCCGCAAATTGGCCTGAAGTTCCTGAAGAATCGCAACAACAAAGAGGCCTTTGAGCCAGCACCACAAGCTGAAACAACTCAGGACAAACCGAAGCCAAACCAGGCCACAAATAGCCATCAAGCCATTGAAAATTACGCTGTTACAGTTGATGGCAAGGTCTATGAAGTACAAGTGGCACCATCAGGCACCATCACTCAAGTCCATGAAACCAACTCAGCACCTGCTGCCTCTGGAAAGACTTTGGATGCGCCTTTATCCGGCAATATTTTCAAAATCAATGTCAATGTAGGCGATCAAGTCAAAGAAGGCGATGTACTGATTGTGATGGAAGCCATGAAAATGGAAACCGAAGTGGTCTCAAACACCTCCGGATCCATCGCTGCTATCAACATTAAAAACGGCGACAATGTCAAAGTGGGCGATACCTTGTTGAGCTTTGGATAAACCTGATGGAAGCTTTGAGCACATTGTGGCAATCAACCGGACTGGCTCATTTCACCTGGGGTCAGGTGATCATGATGTTGGTTGGCTTTGGGCTGTTGTACCTCGCCATTGCCAAAAAATTTGAACCGCTGTTGTTACTGCCCATTGGTTTTGGTGCTTTGCTGACCAACATTCCACTGGCGGGCTTTACCGAAGCAGGTGGTTTGTTGCATTACATTTATTATGCGGGCATTGATACCGGCATTTTCCCTCTTTTGATATTCATGGGTGTGGGTGCAATGACTGATTTTGGTGCGTTGATAGCCAATCCTAAGATGTTGCTGCTCGGGGCAGCTGCCCAATTTGGTATTTTCAGCACTTTGTTTGGCGCCATCGCACTGAACGCTGTGCCTGGTATTGAATTCAATTTACAAGATGCTGCCGCCATTGCCATCATCGGTGGTGCTGACGGACCTACCGCCATATTTCTGGCCTCCAAATTATCGCCTGATTTGCTCGGCGCCATTGCTGTAGCCGCTTATTCATATATGGCTTTGGTACCCATCATCCAACCACCGATCATGCGGGCATTGACCACCGAAAACGAACGCAAAACTGAAATGGTGCAATTGCGCCATGTGACCAAAGTGGAAAAGGTTATTTTCCCTTTGGCTGTGTTGTTACTGACCATTTTGTTTTTACCAGCGGCCACGCCGTTGGTGGGCATGTTTTGTTTTGGTAACCTGATGCGCGAAGCGGGTGTGGTGGAAAGGCTCAATAAAACCGCGCAGAATGAATTGATTAACATCGTCACCATTTTCCTTGGATTGGGTGTGGGCTCCAAACTCAGTGCTGATAAATTCCTGAATGCCGAGACCCTGGGCATTCTCGCACTTGGCGCTGTGGCATTTTCCATAGGCACTGCGACGGGTGTACTTATGGCCAAGCTAATGAATAAACTGTCCAAAGACCCCATCAACCCTTTGATTGGTGCGGCAGGTGTTTCTGCTGTTCCAATGGCCGCCCGGGTGGCCAATAAACTCGGTACCGAGGCCAACCCACATAATTTCCTGTTGATGCATGCCATGGGCCCAAATGTCGCCGGTGTGCTTGGTTCTGCCGTTGCTGCTGGTGTTCTGCTTGCCTTGGTTGGCTCATAAATCAAAACCATTATAAAACCAGACAAATAACTCAATTATCATGAAACTTAACATTAATATAAATCCTGTGGTCTTGCTGCTATGCCTGCCAATGTCTGTTTGCGCCAATGAACTGGTCACCAACGTAGATCTGACCTCCAATTGGGTGGGTTATGTCTGTTTGTTGTTTTTTGTTTTGGCCTACACTTTTGTTATTCTTGAAGAAAAACTTGAGTTGAAAAAATCAAAGCCGGTGCTTTTGGCGGCAGGTTTGATTTGGATTTTTATTGCCGCTTCTCAGCTTAATTCCGGTCATGATCATTTGGTTGAGCAAGCCATCAGTAACAACCTGCTTGAATATGCAGAGTTGTTTTTCTTCTTGTTGGTGGCCATGACCTATATCAATGCCATCGCTGAAAGAGGCGTGTTTGATGCGCTACGTGATTGGCTGATATACCGTGGTTTTTCATACAAACAATTGTTCTGGCTGACCGGTTGCATGTCTTTCTTTTTGTCACCTATTGCTGATAACCTGACCACTTCTTTGATTATGTGTGCTGTGGTGATGGCAGTGGGCAGCACCCACAAAAAATTCATCGGATTAAGCTGTATCAATATTGTGGTTGCGGCCAATGCTGGTGGCGCTTTTAGTCCATTTGGTGACATCACCACTTTGATGGTCTGGCAAAAAGGCATGGTTCCCTTTGCACATTTTATTCAGTTGTTTATACCCGCTTTGGTTAACTTCCTGGTGCCAGCCCTGGTAATGAGCTTTGCCATCACCAAAGAAAAACCCTACACCAAATCAGCCAACAAAACCACCATCAAGGTCGGCGGCATCAGAATTGTGTTACTGTTCCTGGCAACCATCATGACTGCCGTTTGTTTTCACAGCATTCTGGATTTACCACCGGTTTTCGGCATGATGTTTGGTCTGGGTTATCTGAAAATCTACTCCTACTTTCTCAACCGCCAAATTCACCACCACTTTCACACCAGCGGACTGATTCATGAAAATGATGATGAATATGACCAATTTGATGTATTCAATAGCATAGCCCGAGCTGAATGGGATACCTTGTTCTTCTTTTACGGTGTGATACTTTGTGTCGGCGGCTTGGGTTTTATCGGTTATTTGAGCCATGCTTCAGAGTTTTTCTATGGTAATTTTGGACCTACCTATGCCAATATTTTTGTGGGTATTGCTTCCGCCATTATAGACAACATTCCAGTGATGTTTGCCGTCCTAACCATGAACCCGGACATGCCTGAGCTACAATGGTTACTGGTAACGCTAACGGCAGGTGTGGGTGGCAGTTTATTATCCATAGGTTCTGCCGCTGGAGTGGCCTTAATGGGACAAGCCAAAGGCTGCTATACTTTTTTTACACACCTTAAGTGGACACCGGTCATAGCATTGGGTTATGTGGCCAGCATCATCACCCATTTCCTCATCAACGGGTAACGTCACTCAAAATCATCGGCAAAAATCAAGTCATCAGAATTGACTTCTACAGTCAATGTAGCGGTCAAATCATCCGCCCCTGCGTTACTCCAACGAATTTTTTGAACACTTTGCGGATCAAGTCTTGGAGAACTCAAAGACAGCGTTTGCACAACAGCATTACTGGCTGGCACCACCACCGCTATGTTGTCAGCAGGTGCCAATGTGGACAAATCCCCGGCACAAGCCATTGTCGTACATACCTGAACCTGATAAGGAACATGAGCCACTCCGGTATTTTGCACGATAACCTCTATATGATTTTCACCCTGTCTTGATACAGCAGTGACTGTGAATTTATAACCCATCATTTGTGAAGCAAGCAATAAAGTTGTTGCGGAAATGTTACCACCTTCAAAAGCAGGAGAACCCAACATATAATTCAATCCCAGACGTGCCGCCTGATTGTTAAGTGGTTCACCGTTACCACAATCATTCGGCGGTATTGCCCATGAGCCGTCACTGTTACAACCTGTCCAGTAAGCCTCTCCACCCCAGCCATGCTGTCGATGCAATGTTAGTTGTAAAGCTGGTGCTGGTTCCTGACGCCAATTTGCAATACCGCCGTGATCAACCGTTAACAAGCTGTCATCAAAGAATCCGAAGCGTTGAGTGTCGAACGTTGTATCAGCTGTACTAAAAAAACCATGGTCCTGTGCAGCATCCAATGACAAGGATGTCAGCAAATCAGTCACTGTGTTCCCAAAACCATTGATATAATGGCTGATGATGGTTTTTTGGAAACTAAAGGAAGGAAAATTTGATGCTGAATAAGTGGCACCATCCAAATGATGCTCACCCCACAAACCCGCCAGACCCATTTGAATATAAGCGATGCGCTTGTCATTTTTATAACGCAATGCAAAACCATCAATAAATTTCAAAATGCACGTTTGTACTGTAGCATCATTCCAGTCCGGATTATTAAAAACAGTACCCTCATAAAAAAAATCATTAACGATGAGATCACTGGGCGCATAGTTTTCCTGACCATAACCCGGCCCAAAAACAATGGGTCGTAATATGGCCTGATGTCCCCTGCCATCAACATTGGCCAAAAAGTTATCAACTGAAGACCAATCAAATGACCCGGAACATAAAGGTAACACCTCACTCAGGCCGACAAAGCCCCACTCCATTGACAATACATCTGCATTCAAACACCAACTGCGAAACCACTCCAGCTTGCAAATTTCCAAAGCTGATACAAAAAACAACCAAACACAGTGGCTTAACCAAAGGATTCAATGATTGCATATTTACCTGTGAGAGAAAAACACCAGTGTACCACGAAGATACAAAATGTAATGATCTTATACAAAGCAGTGTCACCACGAATTTAAGATACACCAGTCTTTAAAATCATTGGTGGTAAAGCTTTTGCAAAATAAAGGATACCCGTGGTGCATTTGGAGGAAATTTAAACAGTAATTTGTCATATTGACCGAGCAAAGCGAGTGGAAATATCTCCTAAAGCTGGAAATGTCCTTGAAATTTGGGAGATTCTTCCATGCGCTTCGCTTAGTCAGAATGACATAATTTGTTTTTTTAGTCCTTACATTTGTTAAAACAATAAGAAGCACACTAAATGCACCACGGGTTAAAGGATGTCTTTGGGGCTTCCAAGATGAAAAAATCTGCTCTAGGGTAGCCTC
>JAUHXW010000153.1 GCA_030426705.1 Gammaproteobacteria bacterium | reverse complement strand
TTGCCTTCAAACCATTGCTCTGGTTCAGTGGCGTCACCATGAATGACCCGATTGGCATGGAGGTTAAGGCGTTTTAGGTTTTGTTGGATGCTTTTCAGTCTTTGTCCGTCTTTTTCGAGCACATCTAATTTAAGCGCACTCTGTTTCTCCAGCAAATGGCAGGATTTGCCACCAGGTGCTGCGCAGGCATCAAGAATATACTCACCGGCTTGTGGTTTAAGAATTTCAGCGGCTAATTGTGCCGCCGCATCCTGTACCGAATATTGACCGCCCATCATGTCGTTGCTGGTGCTGGCTTTGTCATCTTCCAGCAACCAGGCAGTTTTGATGATGGGGTGTTGTTTTCCGGAAAAATGCTGTTTCGGGTCACGGCTCCGGATCCATAAAGGTGGTTTTTGGTTGTTGGCTTGCAAAATGTGTTGAAAATGTTCTGGCCAATCTTTTTTCAACAAATCAATCCACCATTGCGGGTGTTCGAATTGTGTGGGTTCATCTTCAACCTGAAATTCAGTGTCATTCATGGCCAGACGTAACACCTTATTGAGCAAACCACTGGCCCAGTTTTTTTTGTTCTTCCTGGCAGTTTTAATGGCTTCATTGACAATGGCATGATCCGGCGTGTTCATGAAAAACTTTTGTGCCATACTTAAAGTTAAAAGCGCAGCCAGCCATTTATCTTTTACCGGTTTTTCGATGAATTTTTGCCATCTTTTTTGTAGGCTAAAATGATGGCGCAGGGAAACATAACAGGCATGTTGAATCCAGGCAGCATCCTGTTCCGATAAATGCTTAGGCAATTGCTGAGCCAATGCCTGTTTAAGGTGTTGTTGCTTGTTAACCACCTGATACAAAACCTGGGTGGCGAGAAATCGGGTTTGGCTCATTCAGGTGTACCAGTCTTGTTTGGATGCCATAAAGGCGGCTATATCCATGCGTTTTTTACCTGCTTTTTGGATTTTCAAAATGTCTAACTGACCATTGCCGGTTTGTATCGCCAGCTCGTTTTTGCCGGCAAATGTGATTTCACCTGGATATTTGTTGCTGTTGTCATCTTTGATTTTGGCTTGCCATAATTTGACTGATTCACCTTTTATTTCCGCATGGCTGCCAGGCCAGGGATTGAATGCTCTGATTTGTCGTTCCAGTTCGACAGCAGGTTTTTGCCAATCAATTTCGGATTCAGCTTTGCTGAGTTTGTGAGCATAGGTGACCCAATCGTTGTTTTGCGAAGTGGCAGCAGGCAAAGTGCCCTCAATCAATTCCTGAACACAGGTGGTGATGGCTTCACCGCCCATCATGCTTAAACGGTCATGTAAACTTTGGCCGGTATCATCAGGTCTGATGTCAGTTGGGTACATGTGGTAAACAGGGCCAGTATCCAGACCGGCTTCCATTTGCATGATGGCAATACCGGTTTGTTCATCACCAGCCAAAATGGCCCGATGGATGGGTGCTGCACCACGCCAGCGCGGTAATAAGGAGGCATGAATGTTCCAGCAGCCATGTTTGGGAATGTCCAAAATGTTTTGTGGAATGATCAAACCATAGGCGACCACCACCATCAAATCAGCATTTAAACTAGCCAGTAATTCAACAATTTCATCATTCTTGAGCGAGGTGGGTTGATAAACCGGGATGTGGTACTTTTCGGCTTCAATCTTTACCGGTGTCTTTTGTACTTGTTGTCCACGGCCTTTGCGTTTATCTGGTTGGGTCAACACAGCTTTGATGTTGTGACCGGCTTTGACCAAATCAGCCAGCGGAGGCACTGAAAATTCTGGGGTGCCACAAAATATGATGTCCATAGCTTTTTAATTCCTCTTAAATGTCGTCCAAGGGCAAAGAAATCTGTGAAGGTTTGATGCTGCCTTCATCGTGAAAAATGCGTTTATATTCCGCCCTGGAAACTGAAACATAGCGTTCGTTGCCGCCAATTTGTATTTGTGCACCAGATTTAATCGCTTTGCCTTCATCATCTATGCGTACCACCATGGTGGCTTTTTTTCCGGTGTGGCAAATGGTTTTGAGTTCGCGCAATTCATCAGCCCAGGCGAGTAGATATTGACTGCCTTCAAACAATTCGCCCTGAAAGTCAGTGCGCAGGCCATACGCCAAAACGGGGATGTTTAATTTGTCCACAATTTCGGTCAGTTGATAAACCTGGGCTTTGCTCAAAAACTGCACTTCATCGACCAACACACAATCAACAGGACCTTGTTTGTTAACCAATGCAAAAATATCTTCTGTCTGGTTAAATACAATGGATGGTGATTCAATGCCAATTCTGGATTTCACCAACCCACGGCCAAATCGGTCATCAATCGAGGAAGACAAAATTAATGTTTGCATACCCCTTTCACGATAATTGTGACTGGATTGTAACAAGTGGGTGGTTTTACCCGCATTCATGGCTGAGTAATAAAAGTACAGTTTGGCCATTCCAACAATCAAATAAAAAGGGGCTATTTTATCAGAAGGTCACGTTTGTGACACCTGTTGCTATTGTGCAGGTAAGGCAATAAGTTGATTGTGAATTATTGAAAATTAATGCCCGGAATGAACGAGCCAGTGCTATGATAAATAAGACAAGGGTTGTGATGACAGCCCAGGAGAGCTGCTGAGCAGCTCGACCCGCCGAGCCGGTTGGTGAGCGATAGCGAATCAGAGGCGAAGTGCGCGAAGTTACAAGTCATGCCCGCTGCGGTCGCTTTCACTTTAGTCGGGAACAAAAGTGAATGAAGCCCCAAGGGCATACCTTATGTGCAAATTGTCATGAATAAACGCCATATTAACATCGGGAGCCTGGTCATTGTTTTGATAACATTGGCCTTGATTGCGGTCTATGTTTTTAGGCAAATATTACTCGCTTATTCTGCTTTGCAGCCTTTTGATAATAGGCTGACTGTTTTACTGATCTTTTTGATTTTGATGGTTTCCGGTGTGGTTGGTTTGACTGGTTTGTTAATTCACCAATCTAAAAAGCAACGTTGGCTCAAAATCATAAAACAAATCAATATTGACAATCTGACCGGACTGGCCAATCAGAACAAACTGATTAAAGACCTGAAGCAATCCAAACATACCAACCTGGCCTTGTTTAAGTTCCAGAATTACAACAACATCCTGTGTACCTATGGCCCAGCTATCACTGATGATGTGGTAAAGCAAGTGGCTGCTGTTTTAACCAGCTTTAATCATCCGTTGATGAAAAAAACATCCTTTTATTACATTCAACAGGCTGTATTTGCGGTGTTGGAAGATCAACAGGCCAGTTATGAACACATTGCTGAACTTACCAAAGCGATGGTCAAAAAAATCATGTCAACCAAGTACCAGGTTGGTGAGAATGATTACATTGCTTTAAACATCACCGTTGGGGCTGTCAGACAAAATAAAGATGCCTTCACCTTGGCCAATATGGCTTTGCAGGAAGCAGAAAACAACAAGATGCAATTTTATGTGATTGATCAAACCAAAAGCATGATTCCTGAAACCTATAAAAGAGACATGGCTTTAACTCAATCCTTGTTCTTAGGTATTCAAGAGCGGCGTCTGGTGGCTTATTTTCAACCCATTTTTAGTAGCAAGGATCAATCAGTTGCCAAATATGAGTGTTTGGCCAGGTTGGTAGATCATCAGCAGCAAATAGAAATGATGCCCAATGCTTTTATGCCCCTGGCACACCATGCCAATATTTACTATTTAATCACTCGAATCATGGTCAGCCAGGCTGCCAGATTTGCTAAAAAGCACCAGGTTGTGGTCACGGTGAATATCGGCATTACAGACATCAATAACAAAAGAACCTGTGAGTATATCTACAACAAAATAAAAAGGGCTGGCATTGGCTATTTAATCCAATTTGAGTTGTTGGAAAATGAAGCTATTTTGGAATCTTATCAAATTGAAAAGTTTATCAGGAAGGTTCAGGAACTGGGTTGTCAGGTTGGTATGGATGATTTGGGTAATGGTTATTCAAACATTGAGCGTTTGATTAATTTACCGATTGATTTTGTCAAGATTGATCGCAGCATCATGGAAAATGTGACACATAATCTGGAAATGCAGAATGTGGCCAGAGGCATTGTTAAGCTGGCGCATAAAAAAGGTTTACAGGTGGTCGCGGAGTTCTGTGCAGATGCCAACATCACTGCACTGGCTAAAGACCTTGGTGCTGACTATTTACAAGGTTATTATTTGGCTGAACCATCAGCAGACATATTCACACACAACAAAAAAACACTTAAGGCTTGTTCATAAGAGCTAACTATTCTTTGGAGAGCTGCTGAATAGCTCGACCCGCCGAGCTGGTTAGGCAGTGAATGGAATCAAGGCAATTTGCCGAAGGCAAGACGACTGTATGGATACAGGAGTTAGGGTCGAGACAGGATCAGAGACCGAAGCCTTGATGAAATGAGCGATAAGCCGTGAGCAAAGCGGTCGCTTCCGCTCCAAGCTAACGCGACAGACCTACATCCATGTAGGCCAATCAGAAAGAGCAAGCTCGAAATAGAAAGTTATGCTCGCCGTGGCCGCTTTCAAATTAGTCGGGAACAAATTTGAATGAAGACCCAAGAGCATTCCTTTTAAAGGTGCGTCCTTATCATCTGTTAGAATGGACTGCTTCTTTTTTACGTCTTTTTGTATGAATAATGACTTTATTCAGGTCTTTGTCAGCTGTGAATCTCGAGAACAAGCAAAGTCTTTGGTTGATTCTTTGCTGAATGACCAAATAATAGCTTGTGCGCAAATATTGCCACAGATGGAATCTTTTTATCGTTGGCGAGGTCAGATAGAATCTGCCCTGGAGTTTTTGCTGATATTAAAAACAAAGCAGCAAAATTACGAAGCCGTTGAAAAGCTAATCAAACAAAAGCATTCCTATGAAACACCAGAAATCATAGCGGTGCCGATAGTGGCGGGCTTGTCTGAGTATTTAAACTGGATTGATGATGAAGTTAAGTGATTTTAAAATTTATATAGCCACCTTGTTTTTGTGTCTTGTTTATTTGCCACAAGCCGCGAGCAACCAAACCCCGCCACCACCAGATGAAGCCATGAAAGTGTCTTATCAGGTGCTAGATCAGCAAACTGTACGGGTTAATTTTGAGTTGATTGAAGATGTTTACCTTTATAAGCATGCTTTCGGCTTCAAAGGTGAAGATCTGGTGGTTGATGCGCTTTTGCTTAACATCCCCAAGGGCAAAGAAAAAGAGGATCCGGCTTTTGGTCTGGTTGAAGTTTATTATGATTCAGTCAGCGTGGATGTGCCAATCAATTCGGCAGGTATGGCACCGAAATTGCAAGTCAAATACCAGGGCTGTGTTGAAAATTTCATCTGTTATCCGCCACAAAGAAAAACTTTTGATTTAAGCGGACAACTGCAAGCAACAACACAACAACCCATGAACGGCGATTTGTCGGGTGGTTTGTTGGGTAATTCATCTGGCGGCAGCAGTTTTTTTGGTGGCGAGGCTTTGCTGCCGGTAGATCAGGCGTTTCAATTTGAAACCATTGCTCTCGATGCCAATCAGTTGATGGCGCGTTTTACCATGGCGCCCAATATTTACCTCTACAAAGACCAAATTCAGCTGACCAGTTTTACTGATGGTGTTCAGCTGGGTGAGCCTAATTACCCAAAGGCACAGCTGAAAGATGACCCGGAATTTGGTTTGGTTGATGTATATTATGATGTAATTGAAATAGTAATTCCCTACAGTCGCAGCAAAACTGGTCTTGCTCAATTAGAGCTGGAAGCTGCTTTTCAAGGCTGCGAAGATGGCAAGGTTTGTTATCCGCCAACATCACAATTGGTGAGCGTTGATTTGCCTGCAGCGAGTACTTTAGAAAAAGCAGTTACCGATACTTCGGCCAATACAATTGATGATGAAACGCTCTCTGAGCATGGTCGAATCTTGAAGGGGTTGGGTGGTGATCCTTTGTGGTTAACGCTGTTGAAATTTTTTGGGTCAGGTTTGCTGTTGTCATTAACTCCATGCGTTTTTCCTATGATTCCTATTTTGTCAGGATTGATTGTGGGTCAAAAAAATCCTTCAACAACCAAAGCATTCACCTTGTCTTTGATTTACGTCTTGGCAATGGCGCTGACTTACACAGTGGTGGGTGTGGTCGCTGGACTGATTGGTACTAACTTGCAGGCAGCGTTTCAAGTTCCTTGGGTCATCATCAGTTTCAGTGTGGTATTTCTATTATTGGCCTTGTCCATGTTTGGATTTTATGACCTGCAATTGCCAGCCAGTTGGCAAAACAAATTATCCAATATTTCTAACCGACAGCAAGGTGGATCTTGGTTAGGAGTGGCCATTATGGGATTGTTGTCAGCTTTGATTGTAGGCCCTTGTGTGGCACCACCATTGGCAGCAGCAGTGATTTATATTTCGTCCGCCGATGGTGGCCCTGTAGTGGGCGGATTGGCGCTGTTTGCCATGTCAATGGGCATGGGTGCGCCGTTGATTGCCATAGGCACATCGGCTGGTAAGTGGATGCCAAATTCTGGTGGCTGGATGAATGTGGTGAAATCCTTCTTTGGTGTGTTATTGATAGGCATGGCAATTTGGTTTTTGTCACGCATTTTGCCGCAAGACATCATTCTGATGCTGTGGGGTTTGTTGCTGATAACGACCGCAGTGATGTGGCACCAGAATGCCAAAGACAATGGCTTGAGCGGTTGGGTGATGTCATTATTTGATGCCATTAAGATAATCTTGTTGGTGATCGGAGTGGCGCAATTGATAGGTGCCATGGCAGGCAAGAGTGATCCTGTAAGGCCCTTAAAAGGTGTGTTCAGCGGTGGCGCTGTTGCGATGGAGCAAAAAGTGATGTTCAAAAAAATCAAATCATTGGAAGATTTGAATCGTGAATTGGCACAAACCACCCAACCGGTGTTTTTCGATTTTTATGCTGATTGGTGCACCGAATGTAAACACATGGAACGCACCACATTCAGAGATTCAGACATTGTGGCTTTATCT
>JAUHXW010000152.1 GCA_030426705.1 Gammaproteobacteria bacterium | reverse complement strand
TATTGATGCCGGTCCACAAATATTTATCTTTGCTGACTTTGGCATACAGACCGCCACGTAAATAGTGTCGCAGCACCCATTTTCCCCATTCTGACTTGATGGTCCAGGCTGTTCCACGACCTGAGTTGGCACCCAGTAAGCGTCCTTGGTTAATCCAGTAATCCTGCTTGAACCAGTCAGCATCTACCTGTTCGGCGATGTCTGAATGGGCGATGATCCATTGGTTTTTTTTCTGCTTAATTTGCAAGCTGTTTTGGTATGAATGATAGAATGCACCATTTTAAATGATTTGACCGATGACAACAAACCATCACAAGCAACCCAGCTCAATTTGTATCTTCAGATTGTCAGCAATTGGTGATGCGACTCACGTGGTGCCGGTGGTTAAAACACTTCAGCATCAATTTCCCAAAACAAAAATTACCTGGGTGATTGGCAAAATAGAACATAAATTGTTGCAAGGATTGCCCGGTGTTGATTTTGTGGTGTTTGATAAATCTGCAGGCTGGCAAGGTATCAAGGACTTGCGAAAGTCGTTGCAAGGGCAAAAATTTGATGTGTTGTTACAAATGCAACTATCGTTTCGAGCCAACCTGGTTTCGTGGTTTATCAAAGCCGAACGTCGCATTGGATTTGATAAAATCAGAGGTAAGGAAGGACATGGTTTGGTGGTGAATGAACGCATTCCATATCTGAAAAACTGTCATGTGCTGGATGGTTTTATGCAATTTGCGGAGTATTTGGGTTGTCAACAACGCATCATGGATTGGCAAATCCCTGTCTCAGATGCTGATCAAAACTTTGCTGAATCTGTTTTGCAAACGGACAGAAAAAACATCGTTATCAGCCCCTGTTCGAGTCATGAGTTGAGAAATTGGTCGGTTGAAAAATACAGTCAATTGATTGATTGGCTTTTGGGTACTTTAGATGCGCATGTGGTGTTAACAGCGGGTCCATCGGCCACAGAACAGGGTTTTGTGAGTGCTATTGAAACAGCATGTCAATCTGAAGTGACCAATATAGCTGGAAAAGATACATTGAAACAATTATTGTGCTTGCTTAAACAAGCTGATTTGGTCATCTCACCCGATTCGGGTCCGTTGCATATGGCTGGCAGTGTGGGGACTCCAGTGATAGGGTTGTTGGCGGCCAGTAACTACAAACGCTCGGGTTCTTATCAATTTCCCGAGTTGACGGTCGATAAATATCCCGAAGCTTGTGAGCAATTTTTGAATAAATCAGTTGATGAGGTGAAATGGGGCACCAAAACCGAATTTCCTGGTGCCATGGATTTAATCTCAGTGGATGACGTTAAAGCAAAGGTCAAATTGGCGTTCACCAAACATAAATGACTTTGGCATCTACCAAAGGATAATCGTAATCCATTTCATCCAGCTTTTTAGTCACCAGTCGTTTGACAGGACCGGTCACAGTCACCGCTTTTTTTATGAAGGAAGCAGGTTCCAAAAAATTCGGTTTACAAGCTATAAAACGGCCTTTGTCAACACGAATTCTTTTTGAAGGTCTGGCAAAATCATCAGGAACCTTGGCAATGATGGTCAGACAACTGTGGTTTTCCTTGTTCTCCACATCGACCACAAATCCTGTCCACCTGATCATTAAATTGTCTACTGGTGATTTTTGATAGGCTTGTGGACTGACGTCGCTGAATTCGCCCCTTAAAGGTTTAGGTGGTTGTATACAAGCGCTCAAAGTAAGGGTCAATGCAATGGTGGTAATTAATTTCATGGTTTTCTCTGAGTGTTGAAGATGGAATTATTTTTCAATATTCTACTTGAACAGAAACTGAATCAGAACCATGCCATCAAGCGAAAAAAGCCCCCATCAAAACCAGCATGGAAACAAAAACCAATAAAACCAAACCAAAACCCAAAAACTCAGTCAAAAACTGTCCAACCAGTTTAGCAATTTGAGGGTGGTTTTGAGCCGATTTATAAATCGAATAAGTGACAATCATTGTCAACAGAATATATGCCAACATCGGCCAAGCCAATAACATTAAGCTACAGGCTGTGATTGAACAAAAAAGTGAAATGATTGGGTCTTTGAAATAAGTCATTTTTATCTGTCTGTGATTAAGTCATTTCATTAAAGTCCACCCGTTTCGCAAATCTTGAGAATGGAATTTTTTTTGAGCAGGCTTTATACAACTTGAACTGTTTTGTCCTCATGGTTTAAAATCATAAAGGTATGTGTGCTGCTAAAAATATTTTAAAAGATGTGTTTGGTTATGATTCATTCCGTAACCAACAACAAGAAATCGTTGATTCGGTCATTGATGGCCAAGATGCTTTGGTACTGATGCCAACCGGTGGCGGTAAGTCATTATGCTATCAAATTCCAGCCATAGCCCGCTCAGGTGTTGGGGTGGTGGTGTCTCCGTTAATTGCTCTGATGCAGGATCAGGTCAATGCTTTGTTACAACTCGGTGTGAAAGCAGCCTTTATCAACTCCACCTTATCAGCTTCAGAAGAACAATCTGTCAAAGATCAGGTTAAAAAGGGAGCGTTGGATTTATTGTATCTGTCACCTGAAAGATTGGTGGGTGAAGAAACGCAACAGTTTTTGCAGCAAGCAGACGTGGCTTTATTTGCTATTGATGAAGCTCATTGTGTCTCACAGTGGGGGCACGATTTCAGAAAAGAATATCAAAACTTGTCACTGCTGCATAAAAAATTTCCTGATGTACCTAGGATTGCACTGACAGCAACGGCGGATCAACGTGTTCGATCGGAAATCATCAAAGAATTGAAACTGGATGATGCCAAAGTTTTTATTTCCAGCTTCGATCGTCCTAACATCACTTATGCCATTGAAGAACAGGATAATGGTAAACAACAGCTTTGGCGATTCATCAATGACAATCATCCCAATGATGCAGGAATTGTTTATTGTTTGTCTCGACGTAAAGTTGAATCTGTGGCTGAGTTTTTGACTGGAAAAGGCAGAAAGGCATTGCCATACCATGCTGGTCTATCAAATAAGATTCGAGAGAAACATCAAAAAGAATTTTTGATGGAAGATGGGGTGATTATAGTTGCCACCATTGCTTTTGGTATGGGAATTGACAAGCCAGATGTGCGTTTTGTGGCGCATTTCAGTATGCCTAAAAATATTGAGTCCTATTATCAGGAAACGGGTAGAGCAGGTCGGGATGGTGAACCGTCTAATGCCTGGATGGCCTACAATTACCAGGATGTGGTGATGCAAAGGCAGTTTATCAAAGATTCTGATGCGGGTGATGAACACAAAAATGTGCTTCACGGCAAATTGGACTCCTTGGTTGATTTGTGTGAACAACTGGATTGTCGCCGGCAAACCTTACTCAGATATTTTGATGAAATCCTGGATGAACCTTGTGGTAATTGTGATAACTGTCTGAATCCTCCTGAAAAAATTGATGCTTCCAAGGAAGCGCAAATGGCTTTGTCAGCGATTTATCGTACCGGACAGCAGTTTGGCATCATGTATCTGATTGATGTGTTGTTGGGTAATGAATCAGCCGATGAACGAATCAGTAAACTCAAGCACAACGAATTGAATGTTTATGGGTTGGGCAAAGATCACGTCAAAACCTGGTGGCGTCGTCTGTATCGTCAGCTCATCAGTCAGGGTTATATTGACGTTGAGCCTGTACATGGCTCTTTGAAATTGACTGAGAAAGCAAAACCGATACTCAAAGGCGATGAATCATTCTTTTTGCGTGATGTGGTTAAAGCCAAAAATAAAACGAAGAAAAGTGACGAAGTTGACCTGGGTAGACACGATACGGTTTTATGGAATGCTTTGAAGCAATTGCGTACAGATTTGGCCACCGAGCAGGGTGTGCCACCGTATGTGATATTCAGTGATGCATCATTGTTGGAAATGGTGCGCAAAAGACCAGTGGAAGGTGAAAAATTCATGTACATATCGGGCGTGGGTGAGTACAAATTAGCGAAATATGGTGAAGTATTTATTAAAGTCATCAAAGACAATCCTCTACCAGACAAGCTGGATAACCGGCTTGAAGATGAGGTTAATGTGACTTTGGATCATTTTTTGGAACACAAGTCAGTTGATAAAGTGGCTGAGGTGCTGGATTTGAATTTAAACACGGTTTATATGCATCTATCCAAAGCCATCGCAGTTGGATTGGTAGACAAAAAAGACGTAACAGGGCTGGAGGATGCGGATATTGAATACATCATTCAAATGGCAGAAATGACGGGTTATCTGGAAGAAAAGAAAATGAAACCAGTCTATGATGCCTTAGATGGCATGTATGATTATGGTATTTTGAGGTGTGTGTTGGCAGAATTGGAGTAAGTTTTACTTCTTTCGATTAATTTTCAAATAGCTTATCAACACACCGTTAGATTAAAAAGTTTTTAATCTTTTTTCCCTTTGTTCACAAATCGAGCAAAGGTCTCTTAAATTGGGGGTGTGTGAGTTGCAACAAAATAGATTAAGCAATGATTTATGGTTTGCTCTGCTTGTCGGTATGTTAGCAGGTGTCATCAACTATTTTCGCTTGCCTTTGTTTTTTGAAGCCGAGTTCATTTTTGGTCAATCTCTGGTGCTTTTGGTTGCTGTTTATCGTGGTTCATTGCAGGGATTTTTGGCTGCCATACTTGCATCGAGTGTATTGGCGTATACCTGGGGTAGTTACTGGATTATCATCACCCTCAGTCTGGAAGCAGTCTTTGTTGCTTACATCTGTAAAAATAATCGTTCAAACCTGATATTGGCTGTGCTTGCTTATTGGTTTTTACTAGGTATGCCACTTTCCTGGATTTCTATATCTGGATACGAGCAATTCATAGAAGCGCACAAAGTGACCATTCTGGTTAAACAAGTCAGCAATGCCATCATATATGCAAATTTAGCAGCCATTTTGATGTTGATTCCTCAGGTGGAAAAACTTTTCAATGGAAGCAAGCTGCGAAAAACAAAATCCATAAGTCATCAATCAGCACATTTGATTTCAACATTACTGATTTCTATAGGTGTTTTATTTTTCTTTTTTACACTGAACCAAAACATTAAAAATTCAAATGAGCGAGCGCAACATACACATCAATTAAAGCATCAGCAACTTTTTCATCAGGTTTCTCTGATCCTCGAAACCAACTTACAATCTATTAATGAACTCAGTTATTTGTTATCAGAAGTCTGGCATGATGAAACCAAGAGGCGAAATGTCTTGAACGAATTCAACACCAGGAATCCTGTATTTAACACCATGTTGGTTGCTGATCACCAAGGCGATTTGATCAATTCATCACCTTCGAACCTTTATGAGCAAATCACTACACAACAAAAAAGTCTGAATTTGGCAGATCGTGATTACTTTAAGCATGCCATTGATAACGATAAGGTGTATGTATCTACTGGATTTGCTGGTCGTGGTTTTGGTAAAGATTTAATTGTAGCAATCAGTAAGTCAGTGCCATCCCGTTTGAATGTAAAAGACTCTGCAGCTGGTATAGTCGAGGGCACCATTATTTTGGAAAGGATGGAAATTGCTCAACATGCATTCAATAATGTCACCATAGGTGTAGATGCTATTTTGGTAGATCAAGCTGGACAATTACTGATGGTTTCAGAAAACTTAGGACTCGAGAGGTTGTCAAAAATTGGATACCAAAAAAATAACCAGGTTTTAAAATCAAACGGCTTGGTAAACCTGGTTGTTGATGAAACGGTTTTACAAGCCGAATTTTTTTATGTCAAAGAGACTTCGTTTAATTGGGGGTGGAAATTAATCACATTACAAAATGAGTCAGTTTTTGCCAAAGCCATTGAAAAGTCATTGCTTTATTTTGCGCTGTCAATCCTTTTGGTTATTTTACTATCCTATCTGCTGGCCAAATCAATCAGTCATTCCTGGTCTTATTATTTGAAAAAGCTTAATCAGTCAATCAAACATGGAGCCACTTTTGATGATGGTTTCAGTGAGTTTGAGGATAATGATCAACTGCCGGAAGAAGTCAAAAACTTTTACCAGGAAATAAAAAGCTCCAGGCTGCAAATATTAAAAATGAACCAGGATTTGCAAAACACCATTGCTGAGAGAACAGAAAATTTACAAAAAGCCAATGAAAAATTAAACGTAATGGCTCGTTTGGATGAATTAACAGGTTTGGAAAATCGTCGTGTGTTCAATGATTGTTTGAATGAAATATGGGTGGAGTGCCAAAGGGAATTGTTGCCATTTTCCATGATCATCATTGATGTAGATCATTTTAAGAAGTTGAATGACTCTTATGGGCATCCGGTCGGTGATCATGTGTTGACCTTCATAGGTAAAGAGCTGTCACAATTTAAAAATTCAGATGTGAAATGTTTGGCCAGAATTGGTGGTGAAGAATTTTGTATGTTGATAAAAGGTTGTAGCCATCAATTTGTTATTGAATTGGCGGAAAAAATTCGCAAGCATATAGAGAAATTACAAATCCGTATCAGTAAAGATCGAAACATCAAAACTACAATTTCTTGCGGTGTTGCTACCATTGATGCCACCAAACACACATCATCCAGACTTTATCAGCTGGCTGATAATGCCCTTTATGAAGCCAAACACTCAGGGCGCAACCAAACAAAAGCTTATCAGGAGTCCTGAGGGTTTCAACTAGCCCGAATATTTCATCAGTAAATGGAGTTTTCAGGAAAAAATGACGAAGTAGGTTGGTCAAACATCACGAAAAGCGTAGAGCAGGCAATGAAAGTCCGGCGGTTTTATCGAAGATAAAGAAGCCTGACTGGAATGCCGTAGCTCGTAATAGCTACACTTTGAGTGATTTTGGCCAAGATAATAAAACCACTTCCTTGTGGTTTTCCCTTACAGGCTGCCTTCGGCATTCAAAAATGCAGTCCTGCATTTTTAGTCAAAGTCATTTTTCCTGAAACTAAAACATCTGGAATGTTTTGGTCAGCTTTGCTGCCCGAAGGGGACAGCACAAGGAAGTGCTGGAACAAACCATTTAGGCACAAAGTGTACTTTTTATAAATTG
>JAUHXW010000151.1 GCA_030426705.1 Gammaproteobacteria bacterium | reverse complement strand
TCGGTTGAATTTGTATCTGTAACTTTAACAACTAGAAGGACATCATTTTCTGAAAATTTAAAGAAACTCAAAACTTCACTATCTGGACCTTTGTATTTATGAAAACACCCCCCAAGAAATAAAACTAAAAGAATTAATAACTTTCTTGATCTTGAGTTCATTTATTTTCCTTCAACATATGCATAATCAACCGTATCAACGTTTCTTTTTGTTTCGGGTCAGATTCTGCGACTAATAGAGTTAATGCAGCCAAGCCCGTATCATTAATGATGGGGTCACCTAATTGGTTAAATAGTCTGTTATTTCGATTCAAAAAATCTACAAATAAAAACGCGCCACTGCGTTTGTTACCATCAGAAAATGGATGATTTTTAACCACAAAATACAACAAATGAGCGGCCTTACTTTCTATGCTTGGATAGGCGGGTTCGCCGAATACACTTTGCTCCAAATTGCCAAAGATGCCTGATAAACCCTCGGCTCTGGGTTTGGCAAATAACTCTGTGGCTTCGCCTTTTTCAATTAATGACTTTTTCAACTCATTAAGCAGTTGTTGGGCTTTATCACTGCTGATTAGCTTACCCCCAGACTCACCCTCAAGTTCGTTCAACAAGCCTTCATCGTATTGTTGTAACCACAAAAAAGTTTGGGTGTAACGACTGACTATTTCAGTCAAACCTCTGCCAGCATCTAATGTCAGTTCGGGTGATTTTGCAGTTTTTTCTATGAGTTTAAGCGCTTGTTGTAGTTCTTTGGCGTTTTGCTCAAATCGTTGTTGATTCAATGTATAACCATTAATCAGCAACTCTTTTAAACGTTTTGTTGCCCAAATGCGGAAATTAGTCGCTTTTGATGAATTGACTCGATATCCAACAGAAATAATGGCATCAAGATTGTAGTGCTTCCTCTTTCTTTTAACTTTTCTTTTGCCTTCAATTTGAACTTGTAAGAAATCCTTACAAGTTGCCTCCTCAGAAAGTTCGCCGTCATTAAAAACATTTTTTAAGTGCATGGTGATATTTTGTGGTTTCACCTCAAACAAATCAGCCATTTGGGATTGAGTAATCCAGAAGGACTCGTTAACCAGCTGAAGTTCTACAGAAGCTTGACCATCCTCAGTCTGATAAATTTCTATTTGGCTTCGTTCTGTCATTTAACCATTGGCACTCAAAAAATCATTGGCAAAGCGTTGCAGCACCCCACCCGCTTCATAGATTGAGACTTCTTCTGCGGTGTCCAGTCTTGATTTCACAGGTATGGTGACTTGTTCGCCGTTTTTGCGGGTCATGATGACTTGCATGTCAGCGCCCGGTGCGATGTCGCCTTCTACATCATAGGTTTCGGTGCCATCGATGTTGTATGTTTTGCGGGTTTCTCCGTTGGTGAACTCTAAAGGTAAGACACCCATGCCAATCAGATTTGTGCGGTGAATGCGTTCAAAGCCTTCGGCTACAATGACTTCTACGCCGGCCAAACGCACGCCTTTGGCGGCCCAATCACGTGAAGAGCCTTGGCCATAATCAGCTCCAGCGATGATGATCAAAGGTTGTTCACGGTTCATGTACGTTTCAATGGTTTCCCACATACGCATTTGTTCACCTTCCGGCTCCAATCTGGCCAATGAACCTTGAATGATTTCACCATTTTCATCCAGAACCATTTCATTGAGCAATTTTGGATTGGCAAAGGTGGCACGTTGTGCCGTTAAATGGTCACCACGATGCGTCGCATAAGAGTTAAAGTCTTCCTCTGGCAAGCCCATTTTCGCCAGGTATTCTCCAGCTGCGCTGGAGGCTTGTATGGCATTGGATGGCGACAAATGATCGGTAGTGATGTTATCACCCAACACAGCCAATGGTCGCATACCTTGCATGGTGCGAGGTTTGGCCAAAGCCCCTTCCCAATAAGGAGGACGTTGGATATAGGTTGATTTTGGATCCCAGTCATACAGCGGACTGGTGTGTTTGGCGATGATGTCCTGAATATTGAACATCGGCTCATAAACCTGTTTGAAATGCTCAGGTTTAACGCTTTCTGCAATGACTTGATTGATTTCTTCATCAGTCGGCCAAATGTCTTTCAAGCGTATTTCGTTACCGTCTTTATCGAGACCCAAGACATCTTTTTCAATGTCAAAACGAATCGAACCGGCAATGGCATAAGCCACCACCAAGGGCGGAGAGGCCAAAAAGGCTTCACTGGCATGTGGGTGGATGCGACCATCGAAGTTACGGTTGCCTGACAATACAGCAGTGGCGTAGAGTTTTCTGTCCAGGATTTCCTGTTTGATTTCAGGTTTCAAAGCACCACTCATGCCGTTACATGAAGTACAGGCATAGGCAACCACACCAAAACCCAGGTTTTCCAATTCAGGCAACAAACCAGATTCTTCCAAATACAAAGTTACTGCTTTGGAACCCGGCGCCAATGAGCTTTTAACCCAAGGCTTTCTGGTCAAGCCCAATTTGTTGGCATTGCGCGCAATCAAACCGGCGGCAATCATGTTTTTAGGATTAGAGGTGTTGGTACAGGATGTGATGGCGGCAATGATACAAGCGCCATCTGGCATCAAACCATCATGAGACTGGTAATCACCAGTTAAACCTTTGGCTTGTAAGTCATTGACTGATACTCTGGCATGCGGATTGGATGGTCCAGCAATATTACGGCCAACCGCACCCAAATCAAACTTCAATACCCGTTCATATTCAGCACCGGTCATATCATCAGCCCACAATCCAGTCTGTTTGGCATACTGTTCAACCAATTTAACCTGATCGGCATCACGTCCAGTCAAGGTTAAATAATCCAGGGTTTGTTGATCGATATAGAACATCGCCGCGGTGGCGCCAAATTCCGGTGTCATATTTGAAATGGTGGCACGGTCACCCAAAGTCAGGGCATTGGCACCTTCACCAAAGAATTCCAAATAACTGGATACCACACGCTCCTTGCGTAAAAACTCAGTCAATGCCAATACAATATCGGTACTGGTGATACCCGCTTGCGGTGTACCCATCATTTCAACCCCAATGATGTCTGGCAGGCGCATGTAAGATGCACGTCCCAACATAACACTTTCGGCTTCCAAACCACCCACACCAACAGAAATCACACCCAAAGCATCGACCATGGGCGTATGTGAATCGGTACCCACCAAAGTATCTGGAAAAGCCACACCATCGACTTTTTGCACCACAGGCGACATGCGTTCCAGATTGATTTGGTGCATGATGCCGTTACCGGGAGGCACCACATTGACGTTTTTGAAAGCGTTTTTGCACCAATTGATGAAGCGAAAACGATCGGCATTACGACGATCTTCAATCGCACGATTCTTTTCAAAGGCATCCTTTTCATACCCTGCATGTTCCACTGCCAGAGAGTGATCTACAATCAACTGAGTAGGAACCACCGGATTGATTTGAGAGGGGTCACCTCCTTTTTCGGCAATCGCATCGCGTAACCCTGCCAAATCAACAAAAGCTGTTTGACCCAAAATATCATGACAAACCACCCGCGCTGGAAACCAGGGGAAATCCAGGTCACGCTTTCGCTCTATGATTTGTTGTAATGAAGCTGTTAAATTTTCTGGTGGGCAACGACGTACCAGGTTCTCAGCCAAAACTTTTGAGGTGAATGGTAATTTGGCATATGCACCTGCTTGAATGTCATTCACAGCAGCTTCGGTGTCAAAGTAATCGAGTTCAGTATTTGGTAATGGTTTGCGGTATTTATTGTTCATAAGGTGTTGGTCATCTTTGAGAAAAATCTTCCAGAATCAGCTCCGGAATCCCATGACCCAATATTATAAACGACAGGAGCTTTGAACTTGTCAGAGTTTGTGGAATCTAATAAAAAAATAGACTAAAGTCTTTACAGCCATAAATTCGACCCCATACATTGACCATGAAAATAGCCCTCAAAATTACCGTCTTCGCATTACTGACATTCAATGTAGCGATAGCAAATAGTGAAAACAGTCATCAAATTCATGTCAGCACCTATGCTGAGGGTTTAGACCGCCCCTGGGGCATGACTTTCTTACCGGATGGCCGTTTGCTGGTTACTGAAAAAATCGGTCATTTGCGCCTTATTGAAACCAATGGCAAAGTTTCAGAACCTTTGGCCAATATGATTCCAGTCAAATTTACTGGCCAAGGTGGCTTACTTGATGTCACTATTGACCCTGATTTCAATAACAAACCCTGGATTTATTTTTCCTATACCAAAGCGGCAGATAACGGGCACTCCAGAACCGCAGTCGGCAAGGCTAAACTGGTAGACAATCAATTACAGGATACGCAACAAATATGGCAACAAAAACAAACTGAAAAAGGCGGTTATCATTACGGTTCAAGGTTGGTTTTTGACCGACAAGGCTACTTATTCGTCACCTTGGGGGATCGCAATTACCAAAAAGAAATGGCTCAGGATTTGAGTACCCACTTTGGTAAAATTGTTCGAATTGATACCAACGGCAAACCCGCCAAAGACAACCCCTTTATCGACAACAAAGACGCTTTGCCGGATATTTACAGCTATGGTCATCGCAATGTTCAAGGCGCTTATCTTCATCCTGAAACCGGTGAGCTTTGGGCCAATGAGCACGGCCCCAGGGGTGGTGATGAAATCAATCTAATTTCAGCAGGGAAAAACTATGGCTGGCCAAAAATCACCTATGGCATCAATTACAACTACACCAAAATCACAGACCACACCGAACTACCTGGCATGGAACAGCCGATTCACTATTGGGACCCTTCCATTGCCACCTCAGGCATGCTGATTTATTCCGGCAAAGCATTTCCAAACTGGCAGGGTGATATTTTCACTGGCGCTCTCAAAATGAAACATCTCAACCGCATAAAGTTGGATAGCGACAAACTGCTTATCACAGAGGAGCGGTTACTCACTGACCAGAACGAACGGATAAGAGCCATAGAACAAGGTCCTGATGGTTTGATTTATGTGGCCACTGACAGCAGTAATGGCAGAATATTAAAAATATCACCAGCTGAGGACTGACGACATTGGTTATAAGAAGGTATTAGAGACCTTTGCTCGATTCGTGAACGAAGATAAAAAGTTTAAAAATGAGCTACTCTGCGGTTAAAAAAATTGCCAATAACGGCGTATTGGACTGCATTTTTCGCCTTGATTTACGCATTTTAACTCTTTTTCTCAATCGACCAGAATTGAGCAAAGGTCACTACTATTTTAAAAAAGATACCATTTAAATATAAAACCATCCACTACCCATTCAAAGATGGATGGTGGCATGAGTGAGATTTCAGACTATTCAAAATTTATAGGCAGCTGTGAATTTTATGTTTCGACCAGGTTCATAATCGGTCAAATGCAAGGCACCAAATCTGGGATGAAATGAATCACCTGTTCTGGATGCATGTGAGGCATACAATTTATCAAACAAGTTATCTACACCCAATGTCAACTCCAAACCCTGGAATTGATTTTCCGGTAGCCAACGCATAGACAGGTTATGTACAGCATGACTCTTTTTGGGATTACTGAGTTCATCCAGATCAAATTCAGCACCCAACTTATCAACAAATCTTGTGTTCCAATAGAAGTGCAAGCCACTGCCAGGAATCACATAATCAAAAGTCAAGTCTATGTTATCACCAATTGATCGGTCCAAACGTGCACCATCAAAATCTGGGTATGTACTGAAAGCATCCAACTCACTATCCTGAGTTGAATAACTCAATAAAGTTTGTAAATTGCCGGCTTGATGCTTGATAAAAGCTTCAAAACCATCAATGCTTAAATCGCCCACATTGTCATCGGCATATTCATAAATGTAATCATCAATGTCGGTTCTGAACACAGTGGCACCAAAATCTATTCCCCATTCAGCTTGATAAGTGAAAGAAAATTGGTGATTAAACCCTGTTTCTGCTTTGATGTTCTGGTTTTCGGTATCCCGGATACCTGCACCAACAAATACCTCTGCCAATTCGGGACCTTTAAACAATTGAGTACTGCTTAAGCCTAAACTCAAGCGATCGGTAACATCATAATCCAAAGCCAAAGCCATGGTGAAGTCATCAAAAGTATTGTTCACAATTTTTGAATTCACGTCATAACGATCAAACCGAATTCCTGGTGTGACATAAAAACCATTGTCAAAATCAATCCTGTCTTCCATATATAAGGCAGTGTTGGTGGCATCTTCACCTGAAATCCGTTGCCCTTCCTGTTTATATGTGGTTTGGTAGTCAATGAGCTCAACACCATATGTTAATTGGTGTAAATAACCATCACCCAAACTGCTGGTACCGAGTATATTAAAACCCTTGTTTTCGGCTGTACCTTCTACCAATGATGCTGAATCAGGGAACACTGCAGCAACTCCACTTTCATCTCTTCTGAGGTCACTGACATTATGATAAATCGAAGTTTTGAGGGTTGAATTGGCTCCCCAAAATAATTCATGATTCAAAGTAATGGTATCTCTGGTGAATTCTGTTGGATATGTTAATGGCAAACCCAGATTGTTGGCAATCGCCAAATCAGTAGCCAGGCCCATATCGGGTCGGTAGCTGTACTGTCCTTTGTCATTGTAATTTTCGAAACCAAATTCCAAACGTTGATTCTCATTGATATCTAAACCAATTTTGAGCAAACCATCATTGGTACGACCCGCCAAGCCTTTAACTTCTCCATTTTCGTTGATTACCACACCATCAGAACCGAGAATGCGATCACCACCAACTACGTAGTTTTCACGGTCTACGTGATTATAGTAAGCCAACACATCCCATTGATCTGATAATTGGCCAAACAAAGAGATTGAACCTCCTGTTGAATCATTGTCTGCGAAAGAACCCTGGATTCGTCCACCAAAGGTTCTGCCATACTCCAGTAAGTCTTTGGCTTCTTTGGTTTCAAAGCGAACAGCGCCACCCAACCCACCGTTGACCACTGAATTGGTACCCACTTCAACTTCAACCGCTTTTAAAATGTCAGCATGAATTTGCAAGTTACCCATGTGGTGAT
>JAUHXW010000150.1 GCA_030426705.1 Gammaproteobacteria bacterium | reverse complement strand
GCATCAAGGCTTCTTTGCTACGCAAAACCGCCTTGATTCCATTCACTGCCTAACCGGCTCGGCGGGTCGAGCTGCTCGGCAGCTCTCCGTCCTTTTATTTGTTTCTAATTTTTTTTCAAAAATGTCTTTACAAGCACAAATTATTGTACAATAATAAACCTGTTCAATATTGACCATGTTTATGAATTTTGCACTCGCTACAACCTCCAATCAGCAGAAACTGAATTTTCAGTTTCAGGAGATTGTGGACAAACATGGTTTGAGTCAAGGCTGGGTTGAAATGTTATATCGACCTAATTACATGAAGGGGCATTTAAATGTTGAACAATATTTCAAAGCGCTGAACACTTTGCAAAAAATTGATTTAGACATCAAAATATTCCAGCAGATTAATCACATCTTAGACACACATAAACCCCAAAGACTGAGCGTTAATCTGATGCCAATGAGCTTACTGAGCCCACAATTTCGCTCTTCCTTTGCAGAGATGCTGGACAACCACATTATTTCCCCCAATCAACTTTGCATTGAAATCGTTGAAACTGAATCATTGCCTCATTTATGTTCCAGTTCGATTGATCTGCTTCAATCTTTCAGAGCCCAGGGAGGCTGGATTGCACTGGATGATTTTGGCACTGGCTTTGCCCATTGGGAATTACTACAAATGGGTTTAATTGACATCATTAAAGTGGCCAACCAAAACCTAAGACATCTGAAAAGCAATGATTTCACCTATGGGCTGTCCAAATTTGCAAAATCACTGGACATCATTTCGGTATTGGAAGGTGTTGAAACACAAAGCGATTACATCAAGGGTGTTGAACTGGGATTTGAGCATTTTCAAGGCTGGTATTTCAATGAAGGAGTAACACAATGAATCAACAAGTATCAAAATCAGCCAACCTTTCATTCGATGTTTATTGGTTAGATTTTATTCGGACCTGCTTAAGGCCGCTGATTCGAATTTTGGTCAAACAAAAAGTGGAGTTCAATTCTTTTCAAAATTTGGTTAGAGAATTATTTGTTGAAGAGGCTGAAAAACATATTGAAAAAAACGCGCAAAACAGTCGTGGGAAAATTTCTTCAATTGCCTATCAAACAGGCTTGGATAGACGTGAAGTTTCAAAAATTCTTAAACAAACATTTAATCAATATGAAATACTTGAACAGAACCGATCTCGTGAAGGCAGCATATTAGATCACTGGCGCAGTCATCCTCCATTCTGTGATGACAAAAACAACCCCCTGCCTTTAAAAAGAAGTGGAAGCGGAATGTCTTTTGAACGATTGGCACAACGATTTGGTAAAAACATCAGTCATGGTCCAGTACTTGATTCACTTTTAAAAGCGGGCTGTGTGGCCATAGAGGATGGTTTGGTTGTGTATAAGAAAAAAGCATACACACCGCCCATTGGTGTAAACAAAGAGAAAGCCAGAATTGCTGGCCTTTCGATAAGCCGATTGATTAACACCATTAATCATAATTTCAGTGATTCTGATAATACAAATTTCCAAAGAAATCTATATACGATTCGCGTACCAGAGGAATCACGCGAGAATTTTAAACAAGAAGTGACAGAGATGATTAGGGATGTCTACCAAGAAATAATAACTCCTCGATTTGATTTAATCGAAGAAAAATATGAATCCGTGAAATCTCAAGCCAAGAATAATCCCATTGGTTTAGGTTTTTTTTATTTTAATGACTGAATAATACAACAGAGGCTAAACAAATGTTTTTATCAGAAACCGAAGGTACAGGAATTAAATTATCAGAGACAGAAGGTACAGGAATTAAATTATCAGAGACAGAAGGTACAGGTATGTCTTTTTCTGAAAGTGAGGGTACTGATTTTAAAACAGAAATCCGACCATATAAATTATTGAAAAAACTTTTTAATTTCTCATGTCTGCTTTTAATTGGACAGTTAGCAATGGCTGATGTGGGCTATATTCATGAAACCAAACTAGAAGGCGTCTATGAAGGTATGATTGTTGATAACATAGGTAACAATGTACTTTTTGAGGGGGTGATTGAAAACAATGCATTTACTGGTTTCATAAAACAAATAGATGAAGCTGTAGATGGTATATCTGAATCTGTAGATGATGGCACCGGTGGTGATAGCTTAGATTCTGTAGATGATGGTACCGGTGGTGATGGCTTAGATTCTGTAGACGATGGAACTGGAGGATACGCAACAGAATCTGTTGATGATGGCACAGGAGGTGTTTCAGATTCTGTCGATGATGGCACAGGAAGTTTAATATCAATAGCATTAACCTGTGATTCAAATAATAACTTTGAAGTGACTGTTGAAAGCCAAAATTCGCTTGAAACAATGGTTAACTTCAAATTAACAAGTCTTTATTTCAACGGAATTGCACAACATTGCAATGTAGCAGATTAAGGCTTTAACTAATGTCTATGTTGACTGGCGTTATTCACACACTTTCACACGCCAATGCCGGTCGCATGACTACCCTTGTCTTGGAAGGTAATTTTGATAAGGGGCGGTAGCTGAGGATTTAAATTGGGGAATTTAACTTAAAAAGAACGTCATTGATAGGCTGAATAATTCATCTTCACACTCACACACATACCTGGTGAGTTATTCAGCCATCATGATTTCTTTAAATCCACTTTGACCTGAGTCCATAACTCGTCCAGAGTTTTCAGGTCAAAGCTATCGTTTTTTGGCTCAAGTGATTTGGCTTGAGATTCCACCAGCCTAAACCTTTTTTCAAACTTGATGTTGGCTTTACGCAGCGCCGCTGATGGATCGATATTTAAATGCCTCGCCAGATTGGCACAAACAAACAACACATCACCCATTTCTTCCATGATGTGTTCATCATCGCCCTCAGCAACAGCCTGCTTTAATTCATCGGATTCTTCATTTAATTTATCAAACACCTGACCAATGTTCGGCCAGTCAAAGCCAATGACTGCTGCATATTTGGTCAGCTTTACCGCTTTTAATAATTCGGGTAAATTGTTGGCAATCCCATCAAGCACACTGTCCTTGTTTTTACTTTTGGCTTTTTCCCAGGCTTCGGTTTGTTGCTCAGCGGTCAGCTTTGGCCCGTTAGGCTCAAAAACATGAGGGTGCCTTTCAATCATCTTTTCTGATATGGCCTGAACCACATCATTGAACCCAAAATGCCCTGCTTCATCGGCCATTTGCGCATGGAACACCACTTGAAACAACAAATCACCCAATTCATATTTGAGAGCAGCCATGTCATTCTGTTCAATGGCATCGGCCACTTCATAGGCTTCTTCAATGGTAAAAGGCGCAATGGTTGAAAAATTTTGTTTGATGTCCCAGGGGCAACCTTGTTTTGGGTCACGCAACTTTTGCATGATTTCGAGTAGCTTTTCAATATTCATTGTTATCCTAAGGTGGCAAGATGACTTTAAAACAAGCGCCTTGCAATTGTTCGTGTGTTTTGATTTTTAATTCGCCCTGATAGGACTCCACAATATCAGTGACAATTGAAAGGCCAATGCCGTGACCTTTAACCTGCTCATCGCCACGAACACCTCTTTTCAGTAGTTCTTTGCGTTTATCAGGTGGGATGCCTGGACCATCATCACCTATTTCTATCACCAACCCAGTGCGTCGACGACCTTCCATGTACAAGGTCTTGACCAAAACATCTATATTTTGATCACACCATTTGAAGGCATTTTCCAATAAATTACCCAGCACTTCCAACAAGTCACCTTTCTCACCATAAAACTCAGCGCCCGGGGCAATTTGCGAAACAACCTTGACGTTTCGACTTTTGTGAATCTTTTGCAGTGTATTAATGATTTTATCCATCACATCAATCACTGGCACGCCGGTGACAAAGGTACGATGTCCAGCCACAGCCGCACGTTTCAATTGATAAGCAACAATTTCATTCATGTTCATGATTTGTTGTTGCAATAAGCTTTTATCAACCTGGTCATTTTCTAATTCAGCATGAATAACCGCCAGAGGCGTTTTCAGTGAATGCGCCAAATCACCCAAAGTGCGCCTTTGCCGTGACAGGTTGCTGCGTTCATTCTCAATCAACCGGTTTAAACTGGTGGTCAGGCCACGTAATTCACTGGGATAATCTTCTGAAAAAATCAAGTCATCCCCTTTTTCCAGTTTTTGTAGGTCTGCCACCAACCGTTTCAAGGGCTTGGTAGACCAATACATGATCACCCATTGAATACAAACCAACACCGAACTGATGGCAATCAGCCAGGTCAGTAAAGTTTCTTCAAACTCTGCTAATTCCTTATAAAAATTACCGGCATGCTCAGTCACAGCAATGGTCAATTGTAGTGAGCCATTTTCAACTTCAAGCGTCACGCCCTGTCTCATGCGAAACAACCGCTCTCCTTTGAATTCAAGCGGCGCATCAAACTCCCTGACATTCACATCCACAGGCTGTAATTCTGGTAATTCCTGACCGAGTGCAGAGGGGGTTTCCCAGATTTGATCACCCACCAGAATTTGTGCATACATCCCTGATCCGGGCTGTTCCATTCGTGGTGTAGGGTAGTATTCAGGGAAAACCAAAGCGTCTTCCTGGACTTCAGTGTTTGAGATGATGGCTATGACATAACTTTCCAGCCGCTCTTTGACCAGATGCAGGGTTTTTTCCTTGAAAGCCTGATCCATCACAAAACCAATCAAAGCCAAGGCTATCAACAAGGCAATACTTGAGGTCAATAAAACCCGTTTGGTCAGTGACACCCTTTGAGTCACAGAAGACATGAATCAGTCAGTTGAACGCATACGATAACCCCGCCCTCGCAAGGTTTCAATGTATTTTGTTTCTGGGTCAATGGCCGCCAGTTTCTTACGCAATCGCCCGACAAAAACTTCGATGACGTTACTGTCCCGGTCGTAGTCCTGATGATAGATATGCTCTGTGAGGGTGGTTTTGGAGACCACTTCATTTTGATGATGCAGCATATATTCCAGCACTTTATACTCGTATGAAGTCAAATCCAGAATCTCGCCTGCCAATTTAACTTCCTGCGTACTCATGTTCATTGACAAATTCCCACAGCTGATTTCTGGTGTGGTATTGCCCGTAGAACGCCTGACCAAAGCATTGACACGTGCAAGAAGCTCTGGAAAATGAAATGGCTTGACCAGATAATCATCGGCACCTGCATCAAGGCCCATCACCTTGTCTTGCCAGGAACCTCTGGCGGTTAACACAATGATTGGAAATTCAATACCATCCTGGCGCAGTGTTTGAATCACTTCCATGCCCGAAACCCTCGGCAAGCCCAAATCAATAACCGCCACATCAGCAGGATACTCCTGACCTTTATACAAGCCATCTTCGCCGTTATCAGCGGCATCAACCACATAACCCACTTCTTCAAAACGCTTAATCAGGGTGGTTCTCAGGTTTTCATCGTCCTCAATCAGCAATACGCGCATCGTTTACTTATCTCTTTTGGTATCAGTTTTTGAGCCACTGCGTTGTCTGGTGGCCGGTTGTAAATCCAGTTGTCGGGAATCGAGTTTAATGGTTCTTTGTTGTCTGCGACTGTTGTCCCTGAACCTTTGTGGAATGGCTGAATTTTGCTTGCGGTCTCTCATGGAACTACCGCCTCGATTATAATATTCTGGTCTGGGTGGATTGATTTTTTGGGTCGAACCACCGGCTTGGGTGTTGTAAGTTTTTACTGTACCTGAAGGTGTCAGTACTTTCACTTCATGTTTGTCGTTAACCGTTCTTGCAGAGATAACCCGTCCTTTACTTTCTGCCTCTTTAACCGCGTCATTCAGACTGACGGCTTTTTTGGCATCAAGCGAAAAGCTTAAAAACAGAGCTAATATGGCTACAAATAGGGTTTTCATGCGAATATTTTACCTCAATTCGCTGAATTACTGCTGAATCATTTGCCGCATATTTGTGATGGTCTTCGCATAATCGTCGGTATTGAAAATCGCTGACCCAGCGACAAAGGTGTCTGCCCCGGCGGCAGCAATGTCGCCAATGTTATCCACTTTGACCCCGCCATCAACTTCCAAGCGGATATTTTTCCCTGATAAATCAATCAGTTGTCTTACTTTACGGATTTTATTCATGGTTTCAGAAATGAACGACTGACCGCCAAAACCCGGGTTCACACTCATCAATAAAATCATGTCCAGTTTATCCATCACATGCTCCAACACATGCACGGGAGTCGCCGGATTGAGCACCAAACCAGCCTGACAGCCTGCATCTTTGATCAAAGCAAGCGACCGATCAATGTGTTCCGACGCCTCCGGATGAAAAGTAATGATACTGGCACCTGCCTCGGCAAAATCCCCAATGATGCGATCCACTGGCTTAACCATCAAATGCACATCAATCGGCGCATCAATACCATAATCCCGCAGTGCTTTCAAAACTTGAGGCCCAATGGTCAAGTTTGGCACATAATGATTGTCCATCACATCGAAGTGAACCCAATCAGCGCCCGCATCCAAAACCGCCTGTGTGTCTTCACCCAATCGGGCAAAATCTGCTGATAAGATGGATGGCGCAATGATGTATTCGGTCATGATTAACTGTTTGTTTTAATTGGCATCAAAGTTTGTCATTGCAGCCCAACAAAGTCAACCATCACCAGCCTTTTAGCTCCTTGACCCGTTCCCACGCCAGTTGTACCTGTTTGGCTTTTTCCTCAGCCACTTTCATCATTTCTGGCGGCAGCCCTTTGGCAATCAGTTTATCAGGGTGATGTTGGCTCATCAATCGCTTATAAGCACGCCTGATGGTCGCTTTGTTATCAGCCTGATCGACACCAAGCACCTGATAGGGATTAAAAGGAGCGCTGCGATTTTGTGCCCTTTGTCGGTGATGACTGCGCTGTCTTGAACCACTGTTTCTACCCTGCCAGGAATCACTTTGCTGCCGTTGATAGCCACCATTAGATGCAAAGCCGCGCATCTTCAGCATGGCAAACAACATTTGTGACGGATAGCCAATCTGTTGACAAATCTGCTCCAGTAAAGCCTGCTCAGCACGTGAAATCATGCCATCGGCTTCAGCCACACCAATCAACATTTCAAGAAAAATCTGTTTCAAAGACAAGGACCTGC
>JAUHXW010000149.1 GCA_030426705.1 Gammaproteobacteria bacterium | reverse complement strand
GTTGGTAACCCCAATATAGTAGACGCCAATTGGATTAAAGAGGGTGCTGTTGTGATTGACGTAGGCATCAATCGCCTCGAGGATGGTGGTTTATGTGGTGATGTGGATTTTACAGTAGCTGCTCAAAAAGCCAGCTGGATAACGCCAGTACCAGGCGGCATTGGTCCTATGACAGTTGCCACTTTGATGCAAAATACCTACGAAGCCAGCTTAAAATAAGGTATGTCCTTGGGGCTTACGCTTCCGCTCCGAGCTCACGCAGCACACCTCCTTCCCTGGAGGCGTCATTCATTTTTGTTCCCGACTAAAATGAAAGCGACCGCGGCGGACATAGCATGTAACTTCGCACGAATGACGCCATTCACACAAGGCTTCTTGTCTTCGACAAACCGCCATGTGTTCATTGGCTATTCTCTTCGCCTCTGATTGGCCTGCATGGATGCAGGTCTGTCGCGTGAGCATGGAGCGGAAGCGGCCGCATTCGCTCACGGCTTATCAAGCATTACATCAAGGCTTCTTGCCTTCGGCAAACCGCCAAAATTTCATGCTTTGCCTAACCGGCTCAGCGTGTCGAGCTGCTCAGCAGCTCTCCAAAGCCTCTTTTAATCAGATTGAATCATCAGGTGATTCATTCACTGACTTTTAATTGTCAGATTCAGAATCAGTATCTGATTTAGTTTCAATATCAGTTTCTTCAGAGACTTGTTTGGCAATTGCGCTCATGGCGCGATCAAATATGGGCATTTGTTGCAAAACAATGGCATTTTTCTGGCGTAAGTCATGAGCCAGTTCATCTATGCTTTTATCGGTGACTTTTACACCTCTGGCATTGACGAATAATAGTTTCTGGCTAATGGGGCTGATCCATGAAAGTTTTGCCCTAACCATGTTTTCGTCGTTATCTGACAGGAATTCAATCCAATCACCTGGTTGCAATTTTTGAGCTTTTTCCAGATAGACATCTTCAATATGTTCAACCTGAGCATTTGGATTGTTAATTTTTTTATCAGCTATAAAGTGAACAATTTCAGGCTGTTCCTGTTCAGGATTTTCGTCAACTTTGAAGGCTTCTATCGAAGGTAGATATTCATGATCTTCAGCCGAGGATTCTTCTTCTATACCATTGATACTGAGTAACTGTTGAAATAATTCCTGGCTTTTGTTCTGGATGCTGTGCTCATCGAATGCCACCAGGCGCAAACCTTTACTTAAATGGTCAATCACATGGCTGATTTGTGCTTTGGTGGCTTGGGTCTTTTTGTTGTTAATTGAGACAAAAATTAACTTATCAACAAATTTTGAGAAGCCTTCAATTTTTTCAGGCTCATTCTGATGCCGTAAATGTGCCAATGTCAAAACATTAGCCCAAGGCGTTAATAACAAATCTGTTACAGTTTTCGGTAAACTGTAATTTTTCATTTTTGATTCTAAAATTTCAGCTGTTTTTTCCTTGGCCCACAAAATACGTTCTTGTCCCAAAGCTTTTTCCGAAGTTCTCTTTTCAATGACATTGACGCGTTTTTCATGTTTTTTATAAAAAACATCAAAATCATCAACCAGTTCGCCAAAGTCCAGTTCTTGTAGATCTGTTTCCAGCACCTGTTGCACGATTTGTTCAACTTTGTTAATAAACTTTCCTTTGATATCACCTTCTTCAGTCCAGCCAACCGAAGCTTGCGCCAAATTATCAAGCAGCTTTCTGGCTTTATTGTTTTTATCGGTGAACAGCTTGCGATTATCTAAAGCAATGTGTAAATAGGGTATTTGTAATTTAGCCAGCAAAGCTTGGATGCGATGCGGTAAATTTCTGTCATCCACTAAAAACTGAAACAACATACCAACTACATCAATGGTGTCCTCATCTTGTTTTTTTACTTGTTTGTTTTCACCTTCAGCTGTGCTTCTGAGTCGACTGAGCAATTCATCCTTAATTTCAATAGGGCTCATGGATACTTGTCTGGCGTTCAGATTTCTAAGCTCCTCATGTTGCAAAGCGCTCAAAGCATTATTGATTACAGCTGCTTCATAGACTGGCCATTGTGATTGTGGATTTGGAATGCCTGCATGACGGTTTCTCAATGCTGTAGCAATCACTTGAAAGTTTTCATCAACATAATTCTCAGGGAGTCCTTGATTGACTCCTTCAAACTCAGGTTCCGCATTAAGTGGCTCTTGTGCGCTGGCTTGTGCTGGTGTTGCTGCAGCTGATTGTGAATATCTTTTTCCAGATATTTTAAATTTTAAATTAGGGTATATTCCTTCATCAATTAGATGTTTATTGATGTCCTCGTATGTTTCTCCAAGGTTGGGAATCAAGTTGCGCTCAAACAACTTCAACATAATCAGTTCTACATTGTTGCTGATGTTGAGGTTTGTAAATGTCTTGGCAAATGAATGGACGATGACATAGGGAGAAACTGGTATTTGTTCGTTTTCCAAATCGGAACCGCCGGCAAGTAAGGAAAATCGTTTTTGAAATGCGAATAATTGTTGATGTAAATAGGTGTTGGTTTTGTCAACCATATTGGTAATGGCGAGTTTTTGGTCTAGCTCGTGCTCATCAACCAAGGATAAATTATTTAAACTGTCATTTTCAACAGATTTGGATACTTCTCCAAAATAATTAAAGTCTAACTTTTTAAATTTTTTGAAAGCGTATTGTATATTTTCAGAAAATTTACGCACCATCAGTTCTTTCCTTTTGCGAACTTCACGCATGGCAGTGAAATAATCAGATTGAATTTCATTACTTTCTGCTTTTTCTGCCAAATCAAACAGTGCATCATCTAGATTGTCATAATAATCTCTGATGGCAGGTTTGAGTCCTTTGATAAATAGTTTATGTATTTGTGGCAATATCCGGCCTTGGCTTATTTTTTCCTTCAGTTCAGGAGATATATTGACAACGTTGTTTTCGGACTTTTCTGTTTTCATGGTAGTTAGATTCAGCGCTATAGACGCAATATACCAGCTGATGCTTTAATTTAATGTGAATGAATTCACAGTAGCATGTCATATTTGCTCAATATTGTTTGGTCTTATTGGTTTTATTCCGGCCATTGGTATTGAACTGTGTATTTCAGTGCTTTTTTGCTTTCTGCAGGTATTTCAAGAACGAATTTAATGGTGCTGGCATTCAACTGTTCATACTCTTCATCATGTTGTGTGATTTGCCAATTCGACCATCGATACAATGGCTCGATGATTTCTACTTTTTGCGCAACCGATTTTTGATTACTGATGGTGATTTCAAATTGTTCAATGATGCTGTTTTTTAACAATTGAAACTGACTTTGTTTGCGTTCGCCGGTGACATCAAAGGAATTACCTAATTTGAGCGTTATGGTTTGGTTTTTGGGTGTATGATCTATGCTGTCCTCACCAATAAATTCCAGGCTGTTATCTGTTGGGTCTGTGGTGTTTACCCTGACCCTGCCAGCAGGTAAAGGGATGCCTAATTTGTTCTCCTTGCTGTTTTCAAAAATAAGGAATGATTCAATTTTTGGGCTTGAATTTACAAGGTAATTCCGGTCTGTAACAGGTCTGTGGTAATGGCCGCTTTGATATCCACTGCCATTAAATCTCAAGGTTTTTTGACAAGCAATGTTGTGGGTGTTTTGTAACAGTTGAATTTGTTTGGTTGAATTGTTCGGAATATCGACTTTTCTGGGCAGTTTATATAAATGATATTCATGCAGAGATTGTTCACTGAATTCACTGTCTGCGACTTTGCTCATGGTTTCCATGGCCCTGATTCTTGGTTGAGGAGCAGGGGCTCGATTGACATCGCCAGCAATCAATTTAAGTTGAGTTTGTGCATAACTGGCCCCTGATTTATTAACAACGGTAACCCAGGACATGATGTCTAGGTTGCAGGCTTTGTCAGAGTCATTGACATTTATGATGTAGTCTGACCACCAGGTCATGCCTTTTGTCTGATAGGCCAAATCAATGTTTCGATCGCCGCTGGTTGCTGAATTCAGTAGCCACACCAATGTTGGTTTTGTTAGCAAGCCACCTGGCAAATCCGGGAAGTCGATTTTGTTCCATTCTTTGATGGTGGTTATTCGAGCATCTTTGGTTTTCAAAGTCAGTCCACCGGCTGTACTTAACAAAGAGCCTTCAGTGATGGTGTTATCATCTCCCAAATCATGACTGACCTTGATTTCCTGGTCCAGGTATTTTTGTAGTAATTTTTCGGTACTTACCAGGTCGAATTGAAAGTTTTGATCGAGGACTGTGACCTCTTCAGGTTTGTTGCTGAGTTTAAGCGAAACGGTGGTGGGGTCAATGTGTTCAGCGACATCATCAAGTGCCAAGTCAAAAACACCCTTTTCAAAGTGTGCTGTACGGGTTTGTTTGACAACAGCAAAACCGCTGATGTTGTGGATGTTCTGCAGTTGATTAGGGGATAAATGTCCCTGATGGTTGCCCGAATATACCGTGATGCTGTTGTTGGCTTGAGTCATATTTACTGCCATAAATGTGGTGAGTAAGATAATTTTTTTCATGGTTCTAATCAGTGAAAAATTCGCGGTTAAATTTAACTTTCAAGACAGTTTCTGAGCCTTGTGGTTTTGCTTCAATAGAAAAATTAATGTCTTCCTGATCATTCAATGCATAGGTTCCCAGGTAGTAGATGGCTTCATTCGCTTCAACAATCTTGAAAAATTTAACTTCTTTCTTCTGGTTTAACAGATTTTTTGCCGAGATGGTCACTTCTGCTTCAACGGCTAGACTGGGGTCTTGCGATGTGTCGAGGACAGAAATGCTGATGACACCACGATTTTTAGATCGTTGGATTTGGTTGGCACTGGCCACTTCTTTGGATAAAAAGGTCGATGGGAACGTGTTGTAATGAAGTTCGTATTGTCCAGAAGTTACCTTTTGCTCAGCAAATGATATTTGCGATGTCAGTAAAAGGATGCCTAACAATGTATATGCATTTTTCATGGCTGTTACCTCAATATAATTAGTTGCATTAACAATATATCATATTTTGTCGTCAATTAAATGTTAAAACCAGATTATGAACGCACAAAAAAAGCCAATGCAAAATGAATTGCATTGGCTTCAGTTTTAACCTTTTATGGTTTGCTTATGAAAGCAATTCTTTGATGGTTTCACCCAAGAAGGTTGGTGATTTAACCGTGCTGACTCCAGCTGCCTCTAAAGCTTCATATTTGGCTTGTGCTGTGCCTTTTCCACCTGCAACAATCGCACCGGCATGTCCCATGCGTTTACCAGGAGGTGCAGTAACACCGGCAATGTAAGAAACCACCGGTTTGGTGACATGGTTTTTGATGTATTCTGCGGCTTCTTCTTCAGCCGAACCGCCAATTTCGCCCACCATGATGATGCCATCAGTTTGATCGTCTTCCTGAAACAATTTCAAACAATCAATGAAGTTGGTGCCTTGGATGGGGTCACCGCCAATACCGATACAAGTTGACTGGCCTAAACCAACAGAAGTGGTTTGGTGTACAGCTTCATAAGTCAATGTGCCCGAACGTGAAACGATACCAATGCGACCTGGTTGGTGAATGGCTGCCGGCATGATGCCAATTTTGCATTCGCCTGGCGTGATAACGCCTGGGCAGTTAGGGCCAACCATGACCACGTCTGGATTGGCATCCAGTACAGTTCTGACTTTCATCATATCCAATACAGGAATGCCTTCGGTGATGGTCACAATCAATTTGATTCCAGCATCTACAGCTTCCAAAATGGCATCTGCGGCAAATGGTGGTGGTACAAAAATGACGGATGCATTGGCACCTGTTTCATTAACACCATCAGCAACTGTATCAAAAACCGGGCGGTCAAGGTGCTTGCTGCCACCTTTGCCGGGCGTAACACCACCGACCAGGTTGGTACCATAATCAATGGCTTGTTCACTGTGGAAAGTGCCTTGTGAGCCGGTAAATCCTTGAACCAATAATCGGGTGTCTTTGTTAACTAATACACTCATGTTATGCTCCTACTGCTGCCACTGCTTTATTCGCAGCGTCGTCTAAATTATCGGCTGAAATCACAGCCAGACCACTTTCTTCCAAAATTCTTTTGCCTGCTTCTACATTGGTGCCTTCAAGACGAACAACAATGGGTACTTCAACGCCAACTTCCTTGATGGCTGCGATGATGCCATTGGCAATCAGGTCACAACGTACAATGCCGCCAAAAATGTTGACCAAAATTGATTCAACATTAGGGTCTGAAAGGATAATTTTAAATGCAATGGCTACACGTTCAGCAGTGGCGCCACCGCCTACGTCCAGAAAGTTCGCAGGTTCACCGCCTTTGAGTTTAATCACATCCATTGTGGCCATGGCTAAACCGGCACCATTCACCATACAAGCGATGTTACCGTCGAGTTTGATGTAGTTCAAATCGTGCTCGTGAGCTTTTGCTTCGGCAGGATCTTCCTGGGAAACGTCTCTCATGGCAGCCAGTTCTTTGTGTCTGAAATCAGCATTGTCATCGGAATTGATTTTGGCATCCAGAGCAACAACATCTTGTTTGTCGTCAATAATCAAAGGGTTAACTTCTATCAATGACAAATCCAAATCATTAAACATCTTGTACATTTGCATCATGATGTGAGTCAATTGCCTGACTTGTTTTGAGTTCATACCCATGGCAAAACCGGCTTTGCGGCATGCATAAGGAAACAGGCCTTCGGTATTGTCTACTTTAATGGTGTGGATTTTTTCAGGGTTGGTGCGGGCCACTTCTTCGATTTCAACACCGCCTTCAGCTGAAGCAACGAAAGACAAACATTTGTTGGCACGATCAACCAGTAAACTTAAGTATATTTCCTGTTCGATCTCGGCAGCTTCGGTTATCAGAACTTCATTGACCGGTAAGGCCAAACCACCTGTTTGATAAGTTTGAATTTTCATGCCAAGCATGTCTGTTGCGTACTGTTTGACCTCATCAAGTGATTTGGCGAGTTTAACGCCTCCGGCTTTTCCTCGACCACCTGCATGGACTTGTGCTTTGACTACCCACATGTCACAACCTAATGCTTTGGCGGCATCAACCGCTTCTTCGGGTGTTCTGGCAACTTGTCCATTGGGCACTGGAATATTGTTGCGCGCGGAATCCGAGGATTCGTATCAGGAG
>JAUHXW010000463.1 GCA_030426705.1 Gammaproteobacteria bacterium | reverse complement strand
CTGGGTTTGAATGTGTTTTTCCTGGTTTTGATACAGTTCCAAATTAAAGGGCGTAAAACCAATCCACACCAATCACACCATGACCGAATTCAACAGCAACGCCTGGTCTGTCGACTTCTGATCTTAGGGTGGGTGCTGGCGAATATATTTTTGACCATCAATATGTGGCTGGCTAAATTGGAGATGCGTGATTGGAACCTGATTGTACAATCACTGTACTTCACATCCATTGCTTTGATAATGAGTCAGACCAATGTCCAGGAACCAGACGACTATTCAGTATATCAAGCTGAACAAACCATTAAATCGTGATTATTCACAGGAAAAAACAATGAAAGTAAAAACCATAATTAAAGTAACTTTAATACAGTTGAGCATGTTGCTGATGCTGGTGTTACCTGCCTATGCAATAGCTGACAGCCCAATCAAGAAAGACACCATCGAACGTTTGGTGGAATCGTTAGAAGCCAAGCGGTTAGAGTATCACATCCCTGGTATGGCCATTGCCGTGGTCAAGGATAATCAAGTCATTTTGAGTCAGGGATTTGGTGTAATGAACCTCGAAAAGCAGACACCAGTAACCAGCGAAACGTTATTTGCCATTGGCTCATCAACCAAATCTTTCACTGCTACCTTGACTGCCATGATGGTTGATCAAGAAAGGGTTAGCTGGGATGATGAGTTGTCAAAGTATTTGCCAGATTATCAATTCGTTGTTGATGGAAATACCCTGCCAATAACCCTACGCGATGCCTTGTCTCACAGATCGGGTTATACCCGCAACGATTTGCTGTGGGCTAATGGGCAAGCCAGTCGTGAGTTAATTCTTAAAACAGCGGCCCAGGCTTTACCTTGGGATGGTTTCAGAGAAAACTTCCATTACAACAATGTGATGTATCTGGCCGCAGGGGAAGTCCTTGCCAAGGTGGCGGGAAGCAGTTGGGATGATTTAATTCAGAAAACCATTTTCCAACCATTAGGAATGAACCAAACCACTTCCATTCATGAAACAGCCATAGCCAATAAAAACATTTCGCTTGGATATCAATGGAACACAGAAACTGAATCACATGATTTGATGCCACGTCGCAATCTAAATAACATAGCTCCGGCTGGAAGCATATATTCAAATGTAACAGACATGGCTCAATGGGTCAGTTTGTTGTTAAATAATGGCCAATGGGCAGGCAAACAATTGGTTTCAAAGGAGCAACTTATTGCAACCTGGGAACCAACCATTAACATTTCCGGAGATATAAATTATGGCATGGGTTGGTTTCTAAGACCCTGGAAAAATCAAACAGTGGTGGAACACGGTGGCAACATTGATGGTTACGGGGCACAAGTGGCTTTGTTACCCGAGTCTAATCTGGGCTTTGTTTTATTAACCAATGTGACAGAAACACCTTTGCAACAAGAATCAATCTATCTGGTGTTGGATCACTTGGCAAGTACTGAGCCCCCTGCCAGCAAATCAAACAATGACAAAAGATCTATTGAT
>JAUHXW010000462.1 GCA_030426705.1 Gammaproteobacteria bacterium | reverse complement strand
TTTGGTCAGTGCTTTTGACGTGGCTTTGCTGGGCAAAGCGCTGATTGCAGAATTCCCCGACTTGTACCATTTCTACTCAGAAAAAGAATTCACCTACAACAAAATCAAACAACACAATCGCAACACCTTACTGTACAGAGATCCTACAGTTGATGGCTTTAAAACCGGACACACCGAAGCTGCTGGTTACTGCTTGGCCACCTCAGCCATGCGCAACGGCATGCGCCTGATTAATGTGGTCATGGGTACCGATTCCGAGAAGGCCCGCGCTGATGAGTCCCAAAAATTATTGAATTATGGCTTCCGATTTTTTGAAACCCATAAACTTTATAACCAAGGCGATGAACGCATCAAAGCCGAGATTTGGAAAGGTGAAGAGGAAGAAATATCTTTAGGCTTGGCCGAAGACTTGTTCATCACCATACCCAAAGGCAGTTACGACAAACTGGATGCCAATGTAGATTTGCCCAATGTCATCACGGCACCCGTGCAGCAAGGCACACAATTAGGCACTTTGAACCTATTGCTTAATGGTGAAACCTTCATGCAAAAACCTTTGGTGGCTCTACAAACCGCTGAATCAGCTGGCTGGTGGACCCGCAGCATGGACAGCATTGGCCTGTGGTTCAAATCTTTCGGAGATGACTGATGGACGTCGATGACCTTAAAAAAATGGGCGGCGAGGGTTTTGCATTCCCCTGTGAATATCCGATAAAAGCCATGGGACCCAACACCGAAGCGTTTAGGCTGAAAATTCTGGAATTGGTCAAACAACACGCGCCAGAAGTTTCAAGAGACTCAGTACAAACAAGACCCAGCAAAACCGGTAAGTACCAATCAGTGACAGTCTTGATATATGCACAATCAAAAGATCATTTAATCAATATCTACCAGGAAATTCGTGAGGTAGAAGAAGTGGTATGGACGCTGTAAAACCGATGTCAACCAATCAGCCTTTGATTATCCGACACTTGGGTCGTCGTGATTATGAACCCGTGTGGCAAGCCATGCAAAAATTCACTGATGAGCGGGATGCCGAAACTGTTGATGAATTGTGGCTGGTTGAACATACTCCGGTTTTTACCCAAGTTCTTGCAGGTAAAGCCGAGCACATATTAGCGGCAGGTGACATTCCCGTCATTCAAGTCGATAGAGGCGGACAAGTGACCTATCATGGGCCCGGTCAAATTGTCGCTTATCCGATGATTAATTTGCGGCGACATGGCATTGGGGTGAAATCACTGGTTCATGGCATAGAGCAAGCCATCATCGATACTGTGGCCTTGTATGGTGTTAACGCCGAGCGCAAGGACAATGCGCCTGGTGTTTATGTAGATGGTGACAAGATTGCCTCCCTGGGTTTGAGAATCCGCAAAGCATGTTCATTCCACGGCCTGGCTTTCAACATTGATATGGACCTGGAACCCTTCCAAAGAATCAATCCTTGTGGCTTTTCTGGCTTACAAGTCATACAATTGGCGGACTTGGCACAAGATGTGAACATC
>JAUHXW010000148.1 GCA_030426705.1 Gammaproteobacteria bacterium | reverse complement strand
TGGGCAAAGAGCAAAGCTTTTTGGTAACTCTGTTCAGCGAGATTGAATTCACCCATGGTGTCCAGGCATTGTGCCTTGACTAAATTCACGCGGTAGGCCAGTGAAGGGTCTTTGCTTTCAACGGCATTGAGGATGCTGAGGGCTTTGCCAGGGTCTGCTTGTTTGCGATAGGCTATCGCCATTTCATACCAGGCCATTTTAAATTCAGGGTCATGCTCCACAGCACTTTGTAGATAGGTGAGGGCTTGTTGGCTGTCACCCTTGGCCTGTGCGGACTTGGCAAGAAAAAAGCTTTGCAAAGCATATTCATCATCGCTGAAAATGTTTGAATCTATCATCTGCTGGCTGGTTTCACTGCCATCTTGTTGGCTAACCCATGCAGCAATCTGTGGGAAAAGTTCCGTCAATTGAGCTGACTGCATTGATGTTTTTGACATCAATCCATCACTGTTCCGCAAAGTAATATCGGCCAGATATTTAATCGGTTCGTTTGAGGTTGTTGTTTGAGCATCAACGATTAACGTCCATGGACTGCTGCCTTTGTTGAGTAAATCAATGGCCAATGCTGTTCTACCTGACTCATTAACTGGAGTTCTTCTGGTGTTTTGGGGCAAAATATTCGGATATGAACTCAACAAGTGATTTAAATAACTGGCACCGCCTTTGCTGACCCAATTCGTTGAAGCGGGGCTTAAGGCGATGGAAGATTGACTGATGACATTAAATTCAGGTGAACTATTTTCTGCAGGTACATTATTTGAATTTCGCCAGGACTGATAAAGCAACCAACAAGTTAAAACCAACAGTGCTGATATTAACATTGCCCATTGTTTAAGGTTGATGCTGTGAAAAGTATGCTGATCAGATTTAATGGTATCTGTTAGCTGTTCTGTTTTGACTTCCGGTAAAAATCTGATTCCTTGCCCATAAACTGTTTCAATGTAATTGTCTTCTTGGTGCTGGTTCAAGGCTTTTCGTAATTTCAATATACATTGATCAATGGTGTTGTTAGTGACCACACGACCTTGCCAAACATGATCAATGAGGTCAACACGACTGACCAGTCTTTTTGGGTTGTTCAGCAGATAATTCAATAATTCATCACATTTCCTGGTGAGTTCAACTTGATTGCCTTCAATGGTGAGGATTTTCTGTTGAGCATCATAAACAAATGCAGAAAAATGAAACTTCATGGGTTGTTACATTTGGGTCAAAGTGAGGTAAAAACTATAACATTTCAAGAATAATAAAACATTGAGTTTATGACAAAATTCAACATTAAGTCAGTTTCTTTTCAGGATTGAAATAATTCAATGAGCTAAGCTTGTGTTAGTGAATTTATTCAGGAGTGTTGGATGAAGAAAATTGCCTGGGGCTTTTCTTTGATTGGGTTGGTCTTAATGTCAGTGGGCGTTTGGTTGCTGTTAACTGCATATGCCAGCACGTATTGGCCTGCTGTGGATGGTACCATCGCAGAATCAAAGGTGACTGGTAGAATCTCTCGGGTTGCTGACCCAGTGAGGCGTCGAGTGGAATACATTGTAGAAGCGAAGTATTACTATTTATTTAATCAGGATTTTTATTATTCCACCAGGTACTCATTGGGGACGGGCAGTACCATTGCTGATGGGTTTAACAGCAAATCAGAGGCCAGATCGTGGTTACAACAGTCACCGTATCAAAAAGGTGCAAAAGTGGCTGTTTATGTAGACCCTGATAATCCTGAAAGTGCCGTGCTCAGCTCAGGAATTCGTTGGAGCACATTCGTTCCCCTCATCCTGGGCTTGTTGATACTTGCTTTTGGTGGGCTTTGTTTTTGGTTAACTAACCCGAATATTTCATCAGTCCGGCATTGTTGAAATATTATTTCTTTTTGAATTATATTTATGATCATTCTGTACAATTTTAAAAAGTACGCTTTTGCCTAAATGGATTTTCAGAAAAAATGACTTTGAACCTTGGCCAAAATCACTCAATGTGTAGCTACTGCTACACTTTTCGTGATATTTGACCAACCTTCTTCGTCATTTTTCCCGAAAATTCCATTTACTGATGAAATATTCGGGCTAATAAAGTCACTCAAAACCATCAGCAAATATCAAATCCGAGGCATGGATAATTAAGCTCACAGGTGCACTGGTGTTTTCACCGCCGTTATCCGTGCCACCGTTGTCCTGCAAAACAACTGATAATTCAGCTTGTCCTGTGGCGTTGGTATCAATTTCAAAACTCAAGTCACCTGTGCTGGCATCAATGGTTGGGAATCCACTAAAAAAGCCTGCTGGTGCTGTGTCTATGGTGACCACAAACATCAAAGATTGGCTCGTTTCATTGGCAGGTCCGGCAGACATACCAGTGGCCCAGGGCATGATGGTGATATTACCAGGGTTACCTGTTACTTGTGTTGTGGTGGCTACAAAGCTTGGTGCATCATTGACAGCTTGAATGGTCAAAGTCACAGTGGCTGAATCATGATTAAGTCGATCAGTTATGGTGTAGTCAAATGTGGTCTGGCCATTGAACTCACCATCAAATGGCGTAAACATCAGCGCGCCATCGGCAAACAATTCAACCTCACCAATGTCATCACTGCTGTTAAAACTGCCTGCGGTGATCACCCAAATAATGTTGTTGTCGACATCATTATTCAATAATCCCTGACTGTTATCCAAAATCAAACTGCCGCCTTCAGGTAAATCATAGGCGTCATCTACGGCGTCAGGAATTGTGTTGTTCGCGACGGCATCTAACTCGACGGCACCAATGTCACAACCGGATAACGCATTGGGCGTGTCTGCTTGGTCAATGGTACGCAGCATGGTTTGGTCATTGTATTGATGTCTTTGGTCGGCAGTAGCGATATTGCATTTGCCATTATCAATGGCCAAACTGTTGATTAACGGCATTCGAGTTGGCGTAGGGCCACCATTGTCGCCCAGTGTTTCAAGCAAAGGATTGATGTTTGCTGCTTCACTGCCGACCCAGTCTTCATTGATGTTGGGTTGCCCGGCTGGGAATGCACCCGCTTCCTTGTTGTTGCCAATTAAGTTATAGCCTGCTGAAATAACATTGCCGACTATATCGGGTCCAGCATCGTCGGACATGTCACTGTTAGCGGCCACGATGCTGTTGAATAAGTTGACGGCATTGATGGTTGATGAGGAATAAAGACCTCCACCACCTGAATCATTACCGGTTTGATCGTTGTTGTGGTCAGCTTCGTTGGAAACTATGGTTGAATGCTTAATGGTAACTACTGAAGCTTCATCGGCATAAGCAGGGCCGCCAAATGCCAAAGCACCACCTACGCCATTTGCAATGTTATCCGAAAAAGTACTGTTTTCAATGGTGACATAGTTTTCAGCTCCTATAGTACGCACCAAAATGGCACCGCCAGCGGGATCATCCAGCGGGTTGGAGATGGTGTTTAAACTGGTTGCTGAATTATTGACAAAGGTACTGTTCTTGATGGTGATATCATATGCAGTACTGACGAATATGGCACCACCACCTGATACACCACCATTAAGCTGATCTTCGTCAGCAAAAACGAAATTACCTTCAAAATAACAATCTTCTATCAGCGTGCTCTGACCCTTTCCCAAACTGGCATAAAAACCAATGGCACCGCCACCTCTTTCAGAATTGTTGCCAATAAAGTTGACCCTTTTGATGGTTAATGCTGAGCCATTAATGTGTTGAGCCCATATGGCTCCGCCATATATGTCAGGGTCTCGAATTGACGAATATGCGAAGGTTACATCGGTAATTTTGAATTCAGTATCAGCTGTGAAATTATGGATTTTGAATACCCGGTTTTGTCCAATTCCTGTAAAAGTAACCAGCTCTTTGCTCGGGCCCTTGATGTGGACAGAATCAGATAATGTCAATTCTGTTGCCGTCAGGAAAGCTGCAGGCAAAATGGCTTCATCTATTTCAATCACATCAACCACCGGATGCAATTCACCAGCCACACATTCACCAGCCACAGCGCCTGATGCAGTGTTGTTATTGGCTGCATCAACCGCTTCGTATAAACTACATAAACCGTCATTGGGTGATGCTGCAATCAATTCTGCAGTGTTGATGGTGATTGTTGCCGATTGGGATGGTAAAACCCACAAAAGACACACAGCAAGTAGCAATCGAGACATTTGCATTAAACCTTTTAAATCAGTGAAACTTTAATGTATTCAAAATACAGGTTTGAATCATGAATTTATGATGAATAGATTCTTAATTGTGGGAAGTTCTTATTAAATAAGCACAAAAAAAGGCCACAAGTTGTGGCCTTTTGGGTTACGTTGGAATTTAAAGCTACAGGGCTTCGATAATTCCAGCAGCGCCCATGCCTGTACCGATACACATGGTGACCATGCCATATTTGCCACCGGTTCTGCGCAAACCATGAATGGCGGTGGCTGCACGACAAGCGCCGGTGGCTCCCAATGGATGACCTAAGGCTATGGCACCGCCGTTTGGATTGACTTTAGTTTGATCAAGACCCAATTCGCCAATCACTGCCAAAGCTTGTGCAGCAAAGGCTTCATTCAGTTCAATCCAATCCAAGTCATCTTGTTTGATGCCTGTTAAGTTCAATACTTTTGGAATGGCTTTAATCGGACCAATACCCATAATTTCAGGCGGTACACCTGCCACAGAAAAGCCATGAAACATCGCTATGGGCGTTAAATTATCTCGTTTCAACACTTCTTCATTACATAATAACAAAGCACCGGCACCATCGGACATTTGTGAGGCATTACCAGCAGTGACCGATCCGCCCATGCGGAAGACGGGGCGCAGTTTGCTCAGCGTTTCTACTGTTGATCCGGGTCTGGGGCCTTCATCGGTGTCAACCATACGAGTGGTGACTTTGTTACCGGCTTTTTCCAAGTCTGGTTGTTTGCTGGTAACTTCAACTGGAATGATTTCATCATCAAAGTAGCCATTCTTTATGGCATTGATGGCACGATTGTGACTTTCCACGGCAAATGCATCTTGTGCTTCTCGAGTCACTGCCCATTGCTCTGCTACTTTTTCTGCAGTGATGCCCATACCATAGGCAATGGCCACATCATCGGAACCTTCGGCAAAGACCGCCGGGTTCATGGCAATCTTATGGCCCATCATTGGCACCATACTCATGCTTTCGGTACCACCAGCAATGGCGGCATCCATTTGCCCGGTGGCGATTTGTTGTGCCGCAATGGCAACGGCCTGTATGCCTGAAGAACAAAAGCGGTTGATGGTCATGGCGGGTACACTTTCCGGCAAGCCTGCGAGCAGGGCGGCAATACGTGCCACATTCATGCCTTGTTCGGCTTCCGGCATGGCACAACCTATCACCACATCACCAATGGTTTGTGGATCAAATGAAGGATTGCGGCCAATGATTTCTGACAAACAACGGGCCAATAAATCATCAGGACGGGTTTTGTTGAACATGCCTCTGGGTGCTTTCCCGATAGGCGTTCTGACAGCTTCTACAATATATACTGGTTTCATGATCAATACTCCTATGGGTTAGTTACGCAATGGTTTGCCAGTTTTCAAAGTGTGTTCAATTCGAGCCAGTGTTTTGGGCATCTGAATCAACTCCATAAAATATTTGCGTTCCAAATCCAGCAAATATTGTTCAGTGACCAATGAATCGGCATCCACATAACCGCCGGCAATGACAATGGCGATGCGTTTGGCGATTTCGTAATCATGCTCAGAAATCATGTGACCTTCAATCATGTTGGCCAAAATCATTTCCATATTGGCAATCGCTGGTTCACCGGCGACCCTGATTTTTTGTTCATTGGCTGGTGGCACATAGCCTTTGTCGTGTAAATAATTGACTTTGGCTTTAGCCACATGCAGGATTTCTTTGGCGTTCATCACCACTTCGGTGTTTTCTTTCAAAAAGCCAATTTCTTTGGCTTCCAAAGCGCTGCCGGCAACGGCAGCCATCGCCACTTTCTTAAAGTAATGCTCCAGCATGGGGTACAAGTCCTTGCCAAATGATTCAGCTGCGGTGCGGCGCGCAATTTCTTTCAAACCACCACCAGCAGGCAGTAACCCTACGCCAGCTTCAACCAGTCCTATGTAAGTTTCAAAGGCTGCGACTACGCCAGTTGCGTTCATGGAGAATTCACAACCGCCGCCCAAGGCCATACCACGGGTTGCCATGATGGTGGGCACTGAACTGAAACGCAGGGTTTGTGAAGTTTGTTGGAAGAAATCCACCGATTGCTCAACAGCATCTACTTGACCAGCGGCTATCGCCATGGCAGCAGGTGCCAAATTTGCGCCAAAAGTAAATGGTTCCTCGGTTTGCCATACGATCAGGCCTTTGTAGTCTTTTTCAGCGATTTCAACGGCTTTGCGTAAACCTTTTAACACGCCTTCAGCAATGATGTGCTTTTTGGTTTTGAAGCTGGCAATGGCGATGTCATCACCTTGGTGCCAGATTCTGATGTCATCATCTTCAAAAATGGTTTCGCCATAATTTGCTTGCTCTGCAATCAATAAATCAGGGAACAATTGGCGTTGATAGACGGGCGCGGTTGAGCGTGGTTTAAAAGTACCTTCAGCCGCTGAATATGAACCGTCAGGTGCATGAGCGCCATCGACTTTCATCACCCATGATGGCATGGCGGAACTGGACATGGTTTTTCCGGCATCAATGTCATCAACAATCAATGAAACAATGCGGTTCCAGCCTGAAGCCTGCCAAGTCTCGAATGGTCCTTGACCATAACCAAAGCCCCAACGAATCGCAAAGTCAATGTCACGAGCGGTATCCGCAATGTGCTCTAGTTGAGTCGCACAGTAGTGGAACAAATCACGGAAAATGGACCACAAGAACTGGGCTTGTGGAGAATCTTTAAGCGCATGCAAGGCAGTCAAGCGATCTTTCGGATTGCCTTTTTTCATGATCTCCATAACTTGAGGATCAATTTCAGCATTTTGTGGGCGATATTCACCTGATTGGGTGTCGAGCACCAAAATGTCTCGACCTTTTTTCATGTAAACCCCGGCTCTGGTTTTTTGTCCCAAGGCACCTTTTTCAATCAAGGCAGCCATCCATTCAGGATGTTCAAAGAATTCGTGCCAGGGATCATCAGGTAAGCCATTTTTCATGGTGGTGATGGTGTGCGCCAAGGTGTCCAGACCCACGACATCAGCCGTTCTGAAAGTG
>JAUHXW010000147.1 GCA_030426705.1 Gammaproteobacteria bacterium | reverse complement strand
TCCTGTTTGATTCTTGATATTGCATATCTACCGTTTTCCTGCAACATGGCCAAGCCTGACTGGGTGCGATTCAGTGAACTTGAGGCTGTAAATATAGATGCAATTCCAAGTAAAATGATTAAACCAACAACCATGGCAATCATCAACTCAATCAAGGAAAAGCCATTATTTTTTTTCATTAATCTTATTTGTGTTTTCATGGTTGGCCTACCAAAATCATCGTTTGTTGATCAGCTGCTGAGGTTCTGTTGGACTCATCCCAGATTACGGTTACTGTACACACACCATCATAAGGAGGCGCAGGGAACCAGATAGATGGAAGGTCTGCCGAAACGATGGTGGACGGAAGTGCACTGTTAGCCACACAATTAATCGTTCCCACACCATTGGGCAATGTCACTGCGAGCGAATCTGCCCAAGCTTGCATGTCATACGCCGCCAAGGCCTGATAATCACATGGACTATTACAATTCAAGGCTCCTTGAGCCGCAGTGCCTGCATACCAATCATTCCAAAGGGCTGTGGGGTTTGCCCGCATTCTGTCCATCATATTTTCAGCTAAAAAACTGGCCTGGGAGCGTAAATAACCATTGTGATTACTCTTGACAGAAATTGTCATCATGCCAGCAATTCCTAACAAGCCAAATGAAAAAACCAATACAGCAATCAAAACTTCCAATAAGGTAAAACCTTTTTCTGCACTTAAAGATTTCATAATTTAACCACCTTGCTGGTTCCATTCAAACTGATTAAAACTGATTTATTGACGCCGGTCGCTTCTGAGTTGGTAATATCAAACCTGCCAGCATTGCTACCTGTCAAACCACCAATTCTGTTAAACGTAACGGTACCACTAAGAGGCCCTGTTTGCGAAAAAGTAACAATGCTATCAATTGGATCCTGGACTGCCAAAACCCGGTCTGGATTACCATCAACGCCTATTGCTGTAATTGTCCAACCACTTTGCCAGCCTCCTGCATTCGGAGCCACGGTTACATTGGTACCATACCTGACAGCTTCAGCTCTGGCAAACGACAAACTATAAACCGTTTGGTTGGCAACATCGGTAACATGCTTGCGAATCTTAAAATCACGATAATTAGGGATTCCCCAAGCAAGCAATATTGAACCAATCAACAGGGTGATGATTAATTCTATTAAACTAAAACCTCTATTTTTTACATGTAATTTGCGCACTTACATTCTTTTAATTTCAACCATCATTAATCATATCTAATGACAATTGAATAGGCAAGTACGTTTGACTGACAGCCAGACTGACGGTGATTTTTTAACGATAAGCGGTTATTTTAACTTCAACCTTAGCTCTTTGGGTAAAGCAAAAACCATATTCTCTGGTTCTCCCGGGAGGTTTTCTATAGTCAAATCAGGCTGCTGCTGTTTCAGGAACTCTATCACATCATTGACCAGTTTCTCTGGTGCAGATGCCCCAGCAGTTAATCCAATTGCCTGCTTATTTTCTAACCACGATGGTTCAATGTCAGTTGCACCATCAATCAAATAAGACGGCACACCTTGTCTTTCAGCAAGCTCTTTTAACCTGTTTGAATTCGAGGAATTGACACTACCGACAACCAAAACCAAATCAGTTTCTGTTGCCAGTTCTCTCACTGCCGTTTGTCTGTTTTGGGTCGCATAACAAATATCATCATGCTTTGGGCCCTCTATATCAGGAAAACGCCTGCGCAACTCATTGATGATATCCCTGGTGTCATCCATAGACAAAGTGGTTTGGGTGACGTAAGCGATTTTATCTGGGCGATTGACAGCAATGTTATGCGCTTCCTCAACTGAATCCACCAAATAAATGGCGCCATCAGTTTTGTGCTTATCCCATTGACCCAAAGTACCTTCTACTTCTGGATGTCCATGATGCCCAATCAAAATCAGGTCATAGTTCTGTTTACAATACCTGAAAACTTCAATATGAACCTTGGTTACCAACGGACAAGTGGCATCAAAAACTTTCAAACCACGGTTGTCTGCTTCTGCTCTGACCGCTTTGGAAACACCGTGAGCAGAAAAAATCACAATTTGACCATCCGGAATTTCATCCAGCTCATCAACGAAAACAGCACCTCTGTTTCTTAAAGTATTGACCACAAATTGATTGTGCACCACTTCATGACGTACATATATAGGCGCTCCAAATGAATCCAAAGCTCTGTTTACAATATCAATGGCCCGATCTACACCGGCACAAAAACCTCTGGGATTGGCCAATAACACTTTCATGATGCTTGCTCTGTGCTTTCCTTGTTCTTAAAAGCATCAACAATCAACAAAACCGCACCCAAACAGATGGCTGAGTCAGCAACATTAAATGCTGGCCAGAAATAGCCTTGATAATGCAGTTCAATAAAATCGACCACATAACCCAACATGATTCGATCATAGACATTGCCCAATGCACCACCAATGACCAACACCAATGCCCCGTTTTGCAGTTTTTGTGAGTAGCGATTTTTAAACAACCAATACAGCAACCACAGCACAATCAAAATTGCCACAATCGATAAAAAGTATCGCTGCCAGCCAGATTGGTTCGCTAATAAACTGAACGCCACACCTTTATTGTGCATCAATGTGAGGTTGAAAAATTCGGTGATTTTATTGGGAACATACAACTCCAGAGAAGTGCTGGCCAGGTGCTTTGTCCATTGATCCAGAATGAACACCAACGCACTGATCCACAACCAAACCAATCCCGATTTTTTCAACATCAGGCAAATCTCCTTACTTCACCAGCACCTTCAACATTCTCAACACAGCGACCACAAATGGTTGGGTGTGACTCATTGGTGCCAACATCACTTCTGACATGCCAACAACGTTCACATTTTTCACCTTCTGCGGTTTTGACCTTAATTGCTATGCTAGTACCATCTGACAAATCAACAGTCTCTGCATCACCACGCTCTTCCCAGGGTTTGACTTGAGCTTCAGATGTAATCAACACAAAACGCATTTCATCACTCACAGAAACCAAAGCCTGATAAGCTGAATCCGGCAAAAATAAACTGACATCGGCATCCAGGGAAGAACCAATGGAACCTGCTACACGCAATTGCTCCAACTGTTTCAACACAACTTGTCTGATGTTCGCTATCAGAGTCCATTTTTCCTGATTAACTGAATTTTCAAGTTCTGGAAACTCATACCATTGCTCAAACAAAATATGCCTTGAATGGTTCATGGATTGGCGAATTTCATCGGCAGTGAACGTCAACACCGGCGCAATCAATCGAACCAGTGAATTCAATATATGATGCATGGCGGTTTGTGCCGAGCGTCGCGCCTTGCCATCACTTTTACAGGTATACAAACGGTCTTTGATGACATCAAGGTAAAAAGCACCCATGTCCTGTGAACAGAAATGATGAATTTTTTGGAACACCAGGTGTAATTGATAGGCATCATAATGTTCAATGACTTCCTGTTGTAACTGCTTGGCTTTGTGAATGGCCCATAAATCAATTTCAGCACACTCCTCAAGTGACAACAAATCTTTGGCCTCAAATTCATTCAAGTTGCCCAGCATAAAGCGCGCAGTGTTTCTGATTCTGCGATAACCATCAGCTGCCCGGTTCAAAATTTCTTGCGAAATGGTCATTTCGCCACGGTAGTCAGCTGACGCCACCCACAAGCGCAAAATATCTGCACCCAGGGTGTTGACCACATCCTTGGGCGAAATCACATTCCCCAAAGATTTTGACATCTTTTTACCGTCTTTATCAACCACAAAGCCATGAGTCAGCACTTGTTTATAAGGTGCATGACCATTGATAGCTACACCGGTCAACAATGACGAATGAAACCAGCCACGATGTTGATCAGATCCTTCAAGGTATAAATCAGCTGGCTCTTGCAAGGCTTCATTTTGTCGCAACACACAATAATGCGTGACACCAGAATCAAACCACACATCTAAAACATCGGTGACTTTCTCATAATCATTGACCTTATCTCCCAGAAACTCACTGTCATCCAACTCAAACCAGATATCCATGCCGTTTTCTTCAACCAAGTCAGCGACTTTGGCCATGATAGCCGGGGTTTCAGGATGTAATTCACCAGTCATCTTGTGAACATACAAGGTGATGGGAACACCCCAGGTTCTTTGGCGTGAGATACACCACTCGGGGCGATTTTCGATCATTTTGTAGATGCGCTCTTCACCCCACCCTGGAATCCATTGTACCTGTTTAATCTCAGAAAGGGCTTGCCTACGCAAGCCTTCTTTATCCATACTGATAAACCATTGAGGGGTGGTTCTGAAAGCAGTGGGGGTTTTGTGCCGCCAACAATGCGGGTAGCTGTGCTGAATACTTTCATGATGCAATAAATGACCTGCTTCAGCCAAAGCCTCGACCACCGTTTTATTGGCTTTCCAAACATGCTGACCGGCAAACATCGTCGTGTCAGGCAAATAAACGCCATCAGAATCTACCGGATTATAGATTTCGAGGTCATATTGTTTACCCACAATAAAGTCATCAACACCATGGCCGGGCGCGGTATGAACTGCACCTGTACCGGCATCGGTATTGACATGCTCACCCAATATAACAGGGACCTGTTTGTCATACAAAGGGTGATTTAATTGCAACAACTCAAGCTTCTGGCCAGAAACGGTGGCAATCACTTGATAATCAGTGACCCCGTAACGGTTTAAAACTGCCTCAACCATATCAGCAGCAACCACCAAATCATAATCCGCATGACCAGACACCAAAGCGTAATCCAATTCTGGATGAACCGACACGGCCTGATTGGCTGGGATGGTCCAAATAGGAATAGCCACTGGTTTTTTGTTCGATTGGCCAAATGCATTAGCTACCGCTTCTGCATCAACAAAGCTGAAAGCCACATCAATGGCAGGGGAAGTTTTGTCCTGATATTCAATTTCAGCCTCTGCCAATGCAGAACCACAATCAAAACACCAATTGACTGGTTTAACGCCCTTTTCCACATGTCCATTGTGCGCAATTTCAGCCAAAGCCCTGATCATGTTGGCCTCATAATCAAATGATTTAGTCAGATAAGGTTTGTCCCAGGCGCCTAACACACCCAATCTGATGAAATCAGGTTTTTGAATATTAACCTGATTTTCGGCATAATCCCGACATTTTTGGCGAAACGTTTTGGCATCAACCTTTTGCCCTACTTTACCGACTTTCTTCTCAACTTGAACTTCGATGGGCAGACCATGACAGTCCCAACCTGGCACATAAGGCGCACGATAACCAGACATCATTTTGGCCTTAATAATGGTGTCTTTAAGAATTTTATTAACCGCATGTCCAATATGGATTGAGCCATTGGCATAAGGAGGACCATCATGCAATATAAATGGTTTGCTGTCCTTATGATGTTGTTGTAAAGCTTCATACAACCCATCTTTTTGCCACTGTTTGATCCACTGTGGTTCTTTGGTTGCCAATGAGGCTTTCATTTTAAAATTGGTTTTGGGTAAATTAAGTGTGTCTTTATAAGCCTGGCTCACACCAACTCTCCTTTTATTTTTTTGAGACTCCTGCAGTGGTCTCGCTAGTTTTGGGCAAAAAATTCACGACCAGCTTTGACATCATTTGCGATGGCACTGGTCAGCTCAGTTAAACTTCCGAATTCTACTTCATTTCGCAGCTTTTTATAAAACAAAACTTCAACAGTTTGGCCATAAATTTCCTGATTAAAATCCAAAACATGTACTTCTACACGTTTGGCGTTGCCCCCAACCGTTGGGTTGTATCCCACAGATGTGACCGACGGATACAATTTTGAGCCTATTTTCACCTTTGAAAAATAGATACCATGTAAAGGAAAACCGCCCTGTCTCAATTCCAAATTAAGCGTTGGAAATCCCAGCTCACGACCTTTTTTCCTGCCGTGAGCCACACGACCCATAACATTGAAATCCCGGCCCAGCAGAGCTTTGGCACGAGAAAAATCACCAGCAGCCAACAATGCCCTGATAACCGTGGAACTGACTCTGGTGTCTGTGATTTCAATTGATGACAGGCGCTTAACGACAATATCATCAAATTGTCCCCAATGGCTTAATTCATCGAACCCGCCTTGACGGTTGGCACCAAAACGAAAATCATCACCCACTAATATGTATTGACTATTCAACCCAGCTTTTAATATTTTCTGATAAAAATCGATCGCTTGCATACTGGCTAAACGGTCATTGAAATTCAAAACGCACAACACATCAACGCCCAGTTTTTTCATTAATTGGGCTTTTAATTTTAAATCAGTGAGTATGTCAACAGCATATTTACCACTGAAGTACTGCTGTGGCAAAGGGTTCATGGTTACCACTGCTGCCAAACAGTTGCGCTGTTTTGCTTGCTTGACAACTTCTTTAATCAACTGCTGATGTCCTTGATGTACACCATCAAAGTTGCCAATAGTGACACAACATTTGTCAGACAAAGGGCTCAGTTGTGGATAACGAATGACTTTCATGCAAAATCCTTTTTGGCTTTTAAAACCCACATGGTGAACAAATAGGCAAGTCCTGACAAAGCGATAACAACAGATAAATTGAAAGCTCTTTTATACCAAAGCAATGCATACCATTCAGTATAAAATCGCATAAAACCATACAACACAGCCGACATGACCAGCAAAGACACCAACAATTTAAACAGGTATATTTTAGACAGTATTGCCTCTTGAATCACTTGCTGAGATTTTAGTTTTTGATACAACCAAAAACATTGCATCCAGGCTGAACTGACACCAGCCATTGCCAATCCCATGTGTAAGGACACCGCCTCAAAATAGTACAAAACACCCACAAAAGCAAAGTTTAAAATCACATTGATAAGCATGGCTTTGAGCGCAATCTTAACTGGCGACTTCGTGTCTTTTCGCGCATAGAACGCAGGCAATAGCACCTTGTTCGCGACAAATGCCGGCAAACCCAACATAAACACCATTAAGCTGTAAGAAGTGAAAGTGGCATTTTGCAAAGTGAACTCGCCATAGCCAAATAAAGTAATAATCACTGGCTTAGCCAGCACCAATAAACCGACTGCTGAAGGCAAAGCCACAAACATGGCCAAAGACATGGCCCAACGCAAGGTTTGTTGATACTCATGCTGATCTTTCCGAGCAAATGTCTGTGATAACTTGGGTAATATCACTGTTGAAATGGCGA